>CAZSRQ010000115.1:0-7515 GCA_964609335.1 uncultured Pseudomonadota bacterium | reverse complement strand
TCTAAAGATCGGGAATGGCCATTGCCGTTTTCAGGAGGGGGATATCGTTCAAACCTTTACCCAAATCAAGCGGCCGGATCGCTTCCGGAATTTTGGCTCGTTTGATTATCCGTTTTATTTGTTGGGTAAAAATATCAATTTTACCGCCTATGTTGAAAACGAAGATTTTATTGTAAAGCTGGGAGAAGAGAAAAACCTCTTTCAAAGGCTGATTCTTTCTCTCCGGGAAAAAGCGGAGAAGAACATCGCAAGTCTGTCCAACCCCTATCCGCGACAAGTCTTGCTCGCACTTCTTTTGGGAAACAAAAGCGGGCTTTCTCCGGAAATAGAGAGGATTTTTAGACTGACCGGAACAACCCATTTGTTGGTTGTTTCCGGGTTTCATCTCACCATGATCGGCGGGTTTTTTTACTTTTTCATCCGACTCATTTTTTCTCTTTCTCCCTCGTTCTTGCTGAAGTTCAATGTCGGAAAAATTGCCATTTTATCCTCTTTCTTTTTTGTGGTGGTTTATGCGGCACTTGTCGGATTTTCTTCCTCGGTTTTGAGATCTTTTTTATCGACCTTGATGGCTCTTCTTTTACTGCTTTTGATGAGATCCAAAGATCTTTTGAGTGTGCTGATTTTGGCGATCTTCCTGATTCTATTGATATGGCCGCTTTTGCTGTTTGATGTCTCTTTTCAGCTATCGGCTTTGTCGGTTTTTTCGCTTCTTCTCCTGGTTCCAAGATGGGAACGGTTTTTGTTTGATCGGTATCCAAAAATATTTTCGAAATATCTTATCCGTTCTTTTTTCCAGATTATTCTCGGCTCTCTGGCAGTGCAAATCGGCCTTTTCCCGGTTCTTGTTTCCGGATTTCATCAGTTTAGCTGGATGAGTCTGATGGCCAATCTCGTCTTGGTTCCTCTTTTCACTTTTTTTCTGATGCCGATCGGGTTTTTGGGGATCATTTCTTCTTCCCTGCAATTTTCGTTTGCTCCCTCTCTTTTCAAGCTGGCAGGCATTTTTCTTGATCCTTGTCTGTTTTTCCTGAAATGGCTTTCTGCTTTTTCTTTCAGCCATTCCTATTTTACCCATTTTTATCCGATTCAATTTTTTCTTTATTATTCCCTGATTGCTGTCTGGTTTTTACGGTCTGTTTTTCGAAAACGTTTGAAAATATTTCTGATTCTTTTTTCACTCAATCTTTTCAGCTGGATTTATTTTCCGCTTTCTCATCATCTGGATGATTCACTCAAAATCAATTTTCTCGATGTGGGACAGGGCGATGCGACGCTGCTTCAACTTCCGCACGGAAAAAACATTCTGGTCGATGCAGGAGGTTTTGCGCAAAGTGCCTTTGATTCCGGAGAACAGATTGTTTTACCAGCCCTGTTTTCAAAAAAGATCTCTTCGATTGATTATATGGTGATTACCCATCCACATCCCGACCATTATGGCGGGATCAAATCACTTCTCGAACCTTTTCATCCCCAAGAAATCTGGTGGAATGGTGAAAAAAGCGATGAGGATTCGTACAAAGAATTGGTCGAGGAAGCGGCGCGTTTAAACATTCCATTCAGAAAACTTGATCAATCGACCCCTTCGTTTGAGATTGAGGGGGTTCGTTTCCACATTCTTTATCCAACCCCCCATCTTTTTTCCGCCAATCCATTCCATGGGGGAGAGGTAAACAATCATTCCCTGGTCTTGAGACTGGATTACAAAAATATAAGTCTGCTTTTGACAGGAGATATTCAGAAAGAAACGGAGGAAATTTTATTGAGAACAGGAAAGCTCGATTCAATCGATATTCTCAAGGTGCCACACCATGGAAGCAACACCTCAAGCCAACTCCGCTTTCTCTGTCGGTTAAGCCCACAGATTGGGTTGGTGGGGGTGGGGAGAAGAAACAGGTTCAAGTTTCCGCATCCCGAAGTTCTTCAGCGTTATGAAACCATTGGGACTGAAATTTTTAGAACAGATAAAGAGGGGGAAATCGAGTTGAAATGGAATGGAGAAAAATTATCGATTCATACTTTTATGGGGAAACAACAGGAGCAGAATCTAAAATCTCCCAACCTTGTTGACGCCAGCCCAAAGGGCGTTTGTAAATAAAATTCATCTGGATTTTGAGTGGGGTGCCGTCGTCTAGTCCAACGACCGCTTCAGCCGTTGCAAAATGTTTTTGCATCTCTTCCAGATTGACGATGTCGACTTTGGCGACATGATGTCCGGATAAAACGGTATTCGGATATTTTTTCGCATATTTGTTCAGATGTTTTTTGATGATCGATTGGGCGGTGTTGGTTGAAGGGAGACGTCCGGTGCAAGCGGTGGCAGTGAGGATGAATAACATTAAAAAAATGGTTTTTTTCATAGTCTGCTTTCTTAAAAAGGCTTGTCTATTCAATCAAACAAGGCTGGAAGTTCATATCCCATCTTCCCATTCTATGGCAAGAGATCTCATGAGAAAGAGTCGGTTTGAGAGTTTTTGGGTTTCGCGGTTTTCAAAACCTGAAACATGGAACCGAAGCTTCGCTGAAAAAAATACCTTTTGAAAAAAGAGAAGTGGTGAAGTTTTTAAACGGCTCTTCACCACTCTGAGGGGGGTAATAGAAGTTTTTAATTATTCTTCTGATATTGGACTTTACAGGGAATTTCGGGAGTTTTTCCTCCATTCAGATCACAATCCAAATCAATCAAATTGTCATGATGATTTCCACCGCAGACGATTCGATCGGTTCCGGTTGTGGGAATTGAAATGAAAAGCGCACCGCTGGATCCTACGGTTCCACTCCATGGTTTCATGGAAGTCAATGGAACAGAGGTTGCCGAGAAATTGTATTCATCCTGCCCAATCTTGATTTGATTCGAAAGAGAACCGGCACATTGGGTGGTAGTGAGGGTGTAAACACCGGTAATATCAGGGGCAGGGGCGTTGAGCGCTCCCCCGCAAGAGGTAAGAAAGATAAGCCCTAATCCGACGAGGGCAGAAAAAGTGGTTGTTTTTTGCATCTGTGATTCTCCTTATTGGGAGAACCAACGCCGCTTTCCGGAAACAGTTCTAAAAATTTTTTTTTCATCAATCTCCCAAGGCAGACCCCTCGCGCCTTGGATCGATTCCGCTGGTGATTTTATCCGGGCTGATAAAAATGCCATGGAGTCCACTGTTGAGTTCGACCAGTTTCACTTCATGTCCCATTTTTTCGAGGGCAGGTTTCAAGGGGGCAAGAAGGCTGTTTTTTTCCAATTCGGTGAATCCATTGGTATTCGAATAATTGGGCGCTTCAATCGCTTCCTGAAGATTCAGTTTTCCATCCAGGAGGGGGATGACGGTTTTGGCAATATAGTTGATGATCTGCGAGCCTCCGGGAGATCCTAAAATAAGTTTCAGATGGTTTTGACGATCGAAAACCATGATCGGGGTCATTGAACTGCGGGGTCTTTTTCCTGGTTCGACCCGATTGGCCGCGAGTTTTCCATTTTCTTCCGGATTGAAAGAAAAATCGGTCAGCTGATTGTTGAGCAGAAAACCATCGACCATCAAGGTGGATCCGAAAGCCATTTCGATGCTGGTGGTCATTGAAACCGCATTTCCTTTAC
Source organism: uncultured Pseudomonadota bacterium (assembly GCA_964609335.1). Classification (GTDB taxonomy): domain Bacteria; phylum UBA10199; class UBA10199; order JADFYH01; family JADFYH01; genus CAZSRQ01. Next base: position 3,929 of record CAZSRQ010000115.1, on the reverse strand, counting down.
TATCTACAATCGAAATATGACTGGTGGATGGAAATTCGATTTCTGTCCCGTTGGAAAAAGAAAGACCGTTTTCAAAAACTCCTGCGGTTGCTTTTCCCATATCCCTGTTTTTCCGGATCAGCTTTGAGCGATTTTTTAAATAGGCTGGAGCGAGCATCGAATCTGCGGGAATTTTCACAAAATCAGGATCTGCCAGATACCTGTTTCGATCGGCGTAAGCGAGCCGTTCCGCCTGAGTCATTAAATGAACCGTTTCTTTGCTCGATGGTTCATAGGAAAAAGAGGAAATGTTTTGCAAGATGCCGATCGTTTGAAGAAGAGTCATGCCACCACTGCTGGGAGGGGGAGCCCCGCAAATTTTGTAATTTTTATAAAATCCGCAAATCGGCTCCCGTTTTTTTGCCTGGTAATGAAGAAGATCCTCTTTTTGCAAAAAGCCTTTATTCTCACCAGAACTCTCCACCGTTTTGACCAGGTCATTTCCGATTTTGCCCTGATAAAAAACCTTTTCCCCCTCTTTCGAGATCGCTTTCAAGGTTTTTGAGAAAGCGTGATTCCGTAATAAAACCCCTTCCTTCAATGCTTTTTGACCGGGATAAAAATAGTCTTTTGCGCTGTTTGAATTCTTCAGTCCGGGATTTGCGTTTTCTGCAATCAGCTGATGAAGTCGATGGGAAACCTTGAACCCCTTTTCACTCAGATCGATTGAATCTTTAAAAAGCTTGTCCCAAGCGGTTTCTCCATGCTCTTCATGGGCCAGCTTTAGCATTTTTAAAACACCGGGAACTCCGACCGATCTTCCCCCAATGACCGCTTTCCAAAAGTTGATCGGCTTTTGGTTTGGATCCAAAAAAAGATCGGGAGATGTTTTCTCAGGGGCTGTTTCCCGTCCATCATAAAAGGTCAGTTTTTGATTTTTTTGATCCCAATAAAGCAGAAAAGCTCCCCCTCCTATTCCGGAAGATTGCGGTTCAACAAGATTCAAAACCATTTGAACAGCGATCGCTGCGTCGATTGCATTTCCCCCGTTCTTTAAAATTTTGTATCCCGCTTCTGTTGCATAAGGATTTGCGGTGACCACCATGAATTTTTTGCTGAAAATCGTTTTTTTGGGATAAAGACCGGTTGTTTTTTCGGGGGAAAAATTCTGGGAAAAAACAGGAGAAGAGAAGGAAAAACAGAAAAGAGTAAAAGTGATGAATGGTTTGATAATATTCATCTATTTTTTTTAGAACTGAATATTTTTTTAATCAATCATTGATATTTGAAAAAAAAATAAAAAAGTTAGCAACTATCTCAAACAGCTTTCGAGGAGTTTACTAACGGGGTTTTTTGAGAGGGGATTTTTTAATGAAGGTGGTTCATTTATAAGGAGGGTGTTATGAGATTTTTTAAAAGTTTCTTTGTGAAGGTTTTGAGTCTGCTGGTTCTTTTGGTTGCCATATCCAGCACAACTCAAGCTCAACCCAATCTGTATTTTTCTTTGAAAGACTTTTTTGGGAAAATAAATTCCATTATTTATCCTGCAAAATTTTTTAGAGAACAGAAGGGATCCTTCCCAGCGGGGCAATACGCTACGAATGACTCTTCCATAGGAGTCAGAAGAAGCCCTTTTTATATCACTCCAAAAACTTCAAATCTTGAAAATGTCAAAATTCAGTCGACTCATCCGGATGTTGCTTATGATCCGGATAATCAAAGGTATCTGGTGGTCTGGGAAAACAGAAATGACAATGGATCTTCCAGCATTTTGGGTCAATTTCGGGATAAAAATGGAAATTCCCTTAATTACCCGGTGTTGATAAGCACTCCCCGAACGAAGCGGGGTTGTTTTTACGAGACTTTTGATTCGGATAACGGAGCGATTACTACTCCAAAAAATTGTCCCAATGCTTCAAATCCAGCCGTTTCATACAACAAAGGTTCGGATGGAAAAGGGCGTTTTTTGGTGGTTTGGGAATTGAAAGGATCGGCAGATTTTGCAAAAAACTCGGATAGCTCGGACTATCCTGAAGGAAAAAAGTTTGGCAACATTATTGCGAAAATGTTGAATGCCAATGATTTGACCCCGGCAGCTCATCCGGATGATAAAGGGAGCGGTGGAACTGGAACCGATTATGTCTGGGAAGAGGGGATTCTGATTTCAGGAATCTGGATTGTGTCAAACACTCCGGCTCATGCTGCTACGAATGATCGGGAGATTCAGGCGTGGGAACAATCCGCCAGGCCAGAGGTTGCCCCTTCCAGCTCCAACGGATTTTTGGTGACCTGGCAAACCAACAAAGGCTTTATCGGTTGTGATGATCCGTCGCGCCGAGATTCCAGCTCTGTCTATGCCCGCTATATTCAGCCGGAATTTTCTCCAACCAATCGTGCCTTGAACAAATCTTCCTTTCCCGTTTATACCGATCCGGCAGCGGCGCTTAAACCGTCTGATACCGGTGCCTGCTTTGTTCTTCCCAACGTTTTTAGAGCCCAAAAACCTCGCATTGCTTACAACAGTATGAACAAAGGGAACGGTTCGAGTGATTTTGTGATTGCCTATGAATTTGCCCGGGCTGCTTCCGCAAGCCGTGGAGATATTGGGATGCAGAAGGTCTCCCTGAATGCTTCAAATGATGGAGCTGTTATAAATTCGACCTTTACCGAGTATGTGGTGAAAGGGGGGGGTGGAGTTTTTTTGCAAAATCCGGATGTCATTTCTTATCTCGATCATGCGGTTCTTGCCTATGATGATCAGCATAATATCTCCTTGAAATCGGTGAGTCTCGATTTGAAGGAACTCGCCTCAGTGAATTTGGGATTGGGTGGAAATGAAGGAAAAACAGAACCCCGTTTATCCGGTGGTTTTGGAGTTTCCGGAAATTCTGCAGCCGGATCTTCAGATACCATTGCTCTTTCGTTCATCAACCAAAATAATTTCTCTGCGGTTCTTCTGGATGGAATGTTGAATTTGTTGAAAGGGCCAGTCAACATTTCGACAACAGCCCAAAGTAGTCGTCTTGCCGAGATTGCCACCGACTTTTCAAATTTTGTTGTCACCTGGGCAGGAACTTCCAATGGAGTTGAAACGGTTCAGGCATACAAGTTTCTTTCTTCGCCCAAAAACAACAGTCCACTCACACCCGAATTGTCAGCTTCGCCGGCAAATGGGGTAACTTGGGCTCCCACAAGACTCTATCTCCATTGGAATGCTGCGAATGATCCGGATGGAGACAAGTTGGTTTACGAAGTTTATTTCTCGGAGGTTTCGAGTGATCCAAAGGTGTTTCCTCAGCCAGTTCTGTACAAAAGCGATGTCACAGATACAAAATTTATTATTCAATCTTCTACCGATGGTCGACCTGAGTTTGTTCCAAACATGGGTGTTTCTCCGATCTATCTTCAAGCGAACAAATCCTATGCTTGGAAGATCTGCGCCAAAGATAGCCGAGGGGTTGTTTCAATTTGTTCAGATCCACGACGATTTAATACGGATGATAGTGTAGTAGGTTGGTGGAGGTTTGATTCAGACCCTAACGTGCTTTGCCCCGCTGGATTAGGGGTGCCAACCGCACCGGGAGGTAAGCCTGGGCATGGAGTGTGTGATTATTCTGGCAATGGAAATCATGGGATGGCGCGCGGTGGAATTTCTTGGTTGCCGCGCATGGATGGGGCTTTAGGTGGAGCATTAAAATTCAATGGAGTAGATAGTATAGTTGAAATTGAAAATTCGCCGACTTTAAATCCAACTAATCAGATTTCAATTTCTGCGTATGTGACTCCTATTGATGGAGAGAGAATTTTAACTAAATTGAATAGAGTGCTTCCTTATAGCGGTTATGATTTAAATATTTCTCCAGTTTTTTTTTATATTGAATTATTCTCTAGCAATCCTATAAGCGCATCAGTTGAAAATACTTCAACGATTAAAAAAGAAAATAAAATAA
>CAZSRQ010000114.1:0-7582 GCA_964609335.1 uncultured Pseudomonadota bacterium | reverse complement strand
GAGTCTTCGGCGACAAAGAAAAGGGTTTCAGAGACGTAAACCTTGGCGATCGAGGCTTCGATCGCATATTCTTCAATCGCATTCATCACCTGTTGCTGATAATCGGCGCTGTTTTTGTCGAGGAGGGCAATCGCATCATCGACCAATCCCGCATATCGATAAGCGAGAGATTCAGTGACATAAGTTTTAATCACACAATCAGCAATTTTCTTCTGGATCAGTTCAAAGCTCGAAAGCGATTGTCCAAACTGTTTTCTCTCTTTGACATATTTCGTGACATACCCGAGATTTGTTTTACACTTTCCTGCCGAACCGGCTCCCAACTTCCATCGGCCGATATTCAAAATGTTGAAGGCAATTTTATGTCCACGACCAATTTCTCCCAGAAGATTTTCGAGCGGAACTTTGACATCCTGCAAAATCAGAGTGGTGGTCGAAGAACCTTTGATCCCCATCTTTTTCTCTTCGGGACCATGCGAAACTCCCGGAAAATCTTTTTCAACGATAAAAGCGGTGAATTTTTCGCCATCGATCTTGGTAAACACCGTGTAGATATCGGCAAAAGAACCGTTGGTGATGAACATTTTTTCGCCATTCAAAACATAATATTTTCCATCGGCTGACAAAGTCGCTTTTGTTTTTGCCGCCAAGGCATCAGAACCAGATCCTGCCTCGGTTAGCGCGTAGGCACCAATCAACTCACCGCTCGCAAGTTTTGGAAGATATTTTTTCTTCTGTTCTTCGGTGCCATAATAGAGAATCGGCAACGTTCCGATCCCGGTGTGACACATAAAACTGACTGAAAATGAACCCTGTTTTACCGAATTTTCTGAAATCACTGTGGAGGTGACTTTGTTCATTCCAAGCCCCTGATACTCTTCCGGAACCTCGGCCATCAGAAGCCCGATTTCTCCCGCTTTCTTGAGAAGCGATGGAGTGACCTCTGCTTTCTGTTCTTCGATTTCTTTGGAAAGCGGCATCACCTCGTTTTCGATGAAGTCGGCGGTTGTTTTACCAAACTCCTTTTGTTCAGCGGTCAAATATTCAGGGATGAAGATTTTGCGAGCTCCCACTTTTTCGAGAAGCCACGATCCGCCCTTGATCGGCTCGGGAGAGGAGGTTTCTGGTTTGAAAAATTTCAAGAGATCGGCCATAGGAGTTCTCCTTTGGAGAAGGAATTTATTGATTTACTCTCCTTACGCAATTTGAAGAAAATCATGCATTGTAGGGGCGAAGCATTTCCCTTCTATATAGAGCTATCGTGCTATAGCGAGGGGAAATGCTTCGCCCCTACATGACCATCTTCTTTCAATCGCGGGAAAGATTTGTCCAAACTTTAAACAAAATCGCGCAACATCATTTACTCATGCATCAACTTCTTAAACTCTTGAGTCATGAGCGGAATGATCTGAAATAAATCTCCGACAATTCCGTAATCGGCTTTTTGAAAAATCGGTGCTTCTGCATCTTTATTGATCGCGACAATCACTTTCGAGGTTCTCATTCCGGCCAAATGCTGAATCGCTCCGGAAATTCCGATCGCAAAATAGAGTTTTGGATTCACTACTTTTCCGGTTTGCCCGACCTGCATGTCATGCCCCGCATAGCCTGAATCAACGGCTGCTCGAGAGGCTCCAACGGTTGCGCCAATGGTATCTGCGAACTCTTGAAGGATCTTGAAATTCTCAGCCGCTTTCATCGCGCGTCCACCTGAAACAATAATTTCAGCCTCGGTGAGATCGACTTTATCCGAAGCTCCTTTGACCAGTTCTTTCATCGGTGCTTTGATTTCACCCGCATCGGCAGCGACTTTTGAAATTTCAGCGGTCGCCCCATCCTGAACCACGGCTGATCCGAAAGAATTTGGTCGGACCAACGCCATTTGAGGAAGAGCATTGATTTTCAGATCAACCAACGCTTTTCCAGAATAGATTGGATGCGTCGCTAAAAGTTTTCCATCGGAATCAATCGAAAGAGCAACGGTATCGGAAGCAAGACCGGTATTTAAACGAGCTGCTAAGCGTGGAAAAAAATCTTTTCCGACCGGAGTCGCCGCAGCTAAAAAGATTTCCGGTTTGATCTGATTGACCAAATCAGCAATCACTTTTACAAAACCGAGTGTGTTGTATTGATTCAGATTTGCATTCTCGAGAATATGAATTTTCTTCACTCCATAACTGGCAAGCTCTTGAGCCACTTTTTCATCGATTGATCCGACGAGAACGGCTTCGACTTGTCCCGAAATTTTTGAGGCCAATTCATGACCTTTGCTGGCAAGTTCTAAAGCGGTTTTTTTCAATTTTCCGTCTTGATGTTCTGCGTAGATTAGAATGTTTCCCATTTTAAAATCTCCTTTATCTCTGGGCGACCCGCCGGGTAACCCTTACAAGATTAAACTATATGACTTTTGCCTCTTCTCGGAGCAATCTCGCCAGCTCTTTGACTGCCTGCTCTGGCTCTCCTGGGATAATTTTTCCAGGAGCTTTTTCGGGAGGGAGTCTGAAATTTTTGTAAGTTACTTTTGCAGTAACATCTTCTTTCAAGACAGAAAGTTTTAACGATTGAACCGGTTTTGTTTTCGCTTTCATGATCCCTGGCAAAGAGGCATAACGAGGGGTATTGAGCCCTTTTTCACATCCAAGCAAAGCTGGAAGATCGACTTCATAAACTTCTTTCGCACCACCACTGACTCGACGAGTAGCGGTTGCTTTTCCGCCGGCAAATTCGATTTTTTCGAGAATCATCACCTGTGGCCAACTTAAAAACTCTGCAACACTTTGAGAGACCTGTCCAGCATCCTGGTCAATCGCCTGTTTTCCGGTGAAGACCACTTCAAAAGAATTATCTTGAATCACTTTGGATAAAACTTTTGCCGTTAAATAGCTGTCGATCCCTTGAGCTGATTCATCATCGATATGTATCGCTTTATCGCAACCCATCGCTAAGGCAGTTCGAATCGCTTCGACCGCTCGTGTCGGTCCCATCGAAATGACTGTCACTTCGCTTCCGGGATTTTTTTCTTTGGTACGAATCGCTTCTTCAACTGCAAATTCATCATACGGGCTCAAAATATATTTTACTCCATCGGTTTCAATTCCGCTTCCATCCCCTTTGATACGAATTTTGGTTTCGGTATCGGGAACCTGTTTAATAAGTACTGCGATTTTCATAATTCCTCCGTTATTTTTTTAAACCTTCGGTCAAAATTAAACACAACTGATCAGCCACTTCTTCCATTTTATATTTCTTTTTCTTCATCAAAACCCATTCGAGAGCCATTTCATCGATAGCACCAAAAATCGCCCGTTTTAAAATCATCGGGTTCAACTCTTTTTTGAACAACTCTTGCTGTTGCCCTTCTTCGATGATTCTGGCGACGATATCGAGATATTCCCTGAATCTTGTCGCTGCATATTCTTTCATGAACTTGGAGGATTGTCGGAGTTCGATTTGTAGAACTTGCGCAATATCCTGATTATCCTGAACCAAAGCTAAATGAAGCCGGATAAACTGGTGCAATTTTTCGATCGGATTTTTGGTATCGCGAATCGTCGTTTCAACCGAATGGATAAATCCGTCGATGCTCGATTCAAAGATTGAAATCAGAAGATCATCTTTGTTTTTAAAGTAGAGATAAATCGTTCCATCGGCAACATCGGCTTCTTTGGCTATATCGGCTACCTTGGAATTATAAAATCCTTTCGAGGCAAAAACATGGGTCGCTGCCTGAATGATCTTTTGGTATTTATCGCTCTGATTTTTTTCTGCACCTATCTTCATAATATAGAGAATGGATTAAATCGGGAGATCGTTTAAAAATGAATGATCATTCATTCACGGGGTAGCATGGGTTTCTTTTGAGTGTCAAGAGGGATGAGTGGAATGGGAGGTTAAAATGCCCCTTTATTTTGGAGAACAGTTGTACTGTAGGGGCGATCCCATGTGGTCGCTCTAAAAAATGTTGCCATAAAGCAAATGTCGATGAGAAATATAACAATCATGGCGACCCCATGGGGTCGCCCCTACATCCATTCCAAACCATAATACTTTACTCTTATTTTTTTTTGTTGTACCTAAACCAACTCAGAATCAACCTCTTTTTAAAAAATTAAAAATACTTATGCTTCCACAACTCAGAAATGCGAAACATTTTATCACCAAATTCATCTTGGGTTTAGTCGGCTCAGCGATGATTTTTTATTTTGGCTATTCCGGATTCGACAAGATCAGTTCTAGGGGAGGCAACGGAAAACACGGTGTTGCCGCCACTGTTAATGGAGAGGCGATTCCGCAGGCGAAGTTTGATCGGGTTTACGAAAATCAGATGAAATTTTACGAACAGTTAAGTAAAAATAATCTCCCTCCTCAACTGTTAAATTCCCTTAGACAAAATGTTTTTGAAAAGCTCATTGAAAGCAAGATTTTTGCCCAGCAGGCAAAAGCAATTGGGATGATGGTTTCTGACAAAGAACTTGCCCATGAAATCACTCTAAATCAGAGTTTCTATAAAGATGGAATGTTCGATAAAAAGTTTTATCTGGAAAATAAGGCATTTTACTTTCAGCAAACAGGCGAAGATTATGAACAGAATCTTCGGGAAGAAATTCTTGCTGACAAGTTTGAGAAGTTGATTCGTGATTCGATTAGTTTGACCGATGAAGAAATTCGCCAAGAATATCTTTTAAACAATACTCAACTCAATCTACAAAAAATCTCCCTCGATAAAAAGTTTTTCACCTCCTCCACCGAAACGAAACCTTCTGAAACCTCGCCACAGCTGAAGAAAAAAGAGGAAGTTGAATCAGAAATTTTGGGGGCATTGCAAACTAAAACCGGCATAAAAAACTCATCGCAAAAAAATGGATCCTTAGAAAATTTAAAAACAAAATATGATCTGAAAATTGAAGAAACCAAACCACATTCTCTTCGTGAGAAAGCGGCCTTTACAGAAGATCCCAAAGCAACTCTTGCCTTCGAATGTATCCTAAAATTAACAGCCGATCAGCCTCTTTGTCCCAAAGGATATTTGATTGGAAATCAGCTGGTTTTCTTCAAACTGATTGAAAGAAAAGATCCAGATTGGGCAAAATATGATCAAGAAAAGATAACGCTTCAAAAAAATCTGACCGAATATCGTCAAACCCTGATTTTGCGTCAGATTGCGAAAGAGCTGATCAAACAGGCCTCCGTCCATGTTTATTCAAATAATCCCGAATGAATTTTCTAAAAAAAATTGAAGAAAAAGGGGGAAAGCTTTACGAAGTTGGTGGAACCTTGCGGGATCTGCTTTTGGGAATTCCCCAAAAAGACAGAGATCTGCTCGTGACTCATCTTTCGATCGAAGAGCTTCTCTCGGTTTTAAAACCTTTTGGTACTCCTCAAATTGTTGGTAAATCGTTCGGTGTCATCAAATTCAGACCTTTTCATGAAAAAATAGAATATGACATTGCGCTGCCACGCATTGAACGTTCGGTGGGGGTCAAACACCGCGATTTCGAGGTGGAATATGATCCGATGATTCCCGTTGAAAAAGATCTGGAGCGACGTGATTTCACCATGAATGCGATTGCGAGAAATATTTCGACCGGTGAAATCATTGATCCATTCGACGGTGAAACCGATTTAAAAAATAGAATTCTTCGGCAGGTTTTTGAAAATAGCTTTAAAGAAGATCCGCTTCGTCTTTTACGAGCCGTTCAATTTTCGGCACGATTTGATCTTGAAATCGAACCAAAAACTTTAGAGGCGATGAAAGAAAATGCCTCGTTGATCACGACCGTTTCTTCGGAACGGGTCATTGAAGAGATTCGAAAACTTTTCATGGCTGAAAAACCATCCAAAGGATTTTATCTGATGCGAGAGACCGATATTCTACGGCACGTCTTTCCGGATGTGCAGAATATGACTGGCGTTCCGCAACCGAAAAAAAAAGGGGGAGATGTTTTCGATCACACAATGAAAGTGCTCGATGCCTCTCGAGCCTCGCCGGATGTTGAAAAAGCGGGGGATCTCGAAATCATGTTCGCTGCCCTCTTCCATGATACCGGCAAACCGGCGACCTACAGCTATTCAAAAGAAAAAGAGCAGGTGACCTTTTATGGTCATCAAACGATTTCAAAAAAAATTGCGGCGAAATGGATGAAAAAATATCGGGCAAGTATGTTAGGAATTGATACAACGAATGTTGAAACCCTTGTCGAAGAGCATATGTTCGAAACGAAATCGTATTACACCGATCGGGCGATCCGAAGATTCATCAATAAAGTGGGGCAAGAGCTGATTTTTAAGCTACTCGATCTCAGAATAGCCGACAAAAAAGGGGGAGCGTATCCGGAAAATTTCAAGGGGGTTATCAAGCTCAAAAACAAAATCATGGCAGAGCTTGAGAAAAAACCTCCCTTCGGACCGAAAGATTTAGCGTTGAACGGAAGTGATTTGATGAGTTTGGGATTTCCTCAAGGAAGAGAAATTGGTATCATTTTAAAAGATCTGGTAGAGGTGGTTTTGGATGAACCTGAGAAGAATAGTAAAGAAGAGTTGATAAAAATTGTGAAGGAAAAATTTTCAATCTCCCCCTCTTAATCTTAAGAGGAGGAACTTAAAAAAGAAAAACCCGACTATGTTTTTCAACAAAAAAAATAAAAAACCGGATCCAAAAAAATCAGAATCCCTTGAAAAAAAAGGGGATCAATATCTCGCCAAAAATAATTACAAAAAAGCGATCAACGCATACCGCGAGGCAAATGAACTAAATCCGGAGAACACAGCACTTTATCAAAAAATGCTCGATACCCAATCGAAACTCGATGGCGAATGGAACGAAAATGATTTCATTGAAGCGATGGATTGGACGATGAAAAAACAGGAGATAGAAAATCCGAAAATCAAGAATATCCATGAATCTTTAAAGCCGGAATATCAGCGAATCAAGCAGCTCATTGGGCAGATGCTCACCTCTCCCCCTGAACTCCGTGAACCGCTGATTGAAAAGATCAAAGGCGCCGGAGTCGCTGCTGTTCTTCCTTTGCTCGACACCCTTCTCGTTCTTGACGAGATTGCGCGTGAGTCGATGGAGAAAAAAGAGACACCACCTGCGGATGATTCTTCTCTCACCTTCTCTGATGATGTGGAGAAAGAATGAAAATCATTGGGCTCACTGGCGGCATTGGATCAGGCAAATCAACCATTTCACAATTTTTCAAAGATCTGGGGGCGGTGATTATCGATGCCGATCAGATTGCGCATGAACTTTACGAAAAAGATCCAACGATTACGCAAACCCTAATCAAAAAATTCGGAAGAGAAATTCTTCATTTCAGCCATAATAAAATCGATCGAAAAAAATTGGGTGAAGTAGTTTTCGCCGACTCCGAAAAAAGAAAAGAGCTTGAGGTGATTATTCATCCGCTCATTCGTCTGCAGATTGAAAAGGAGATTGAAGAGGCGAAAAAAAACAATCCTCCGCTGATTATTGTGAATGCTGCACTTCTCGTCGAGACCGGTTTCTACAAATTGTATGATGGATTGGTCGTCGTCGAGGCGACCGATGAACAACAAATCGAGCGAGTAAAAAAGAGGGATC
>CAZSRQ010000113.1:0-7700 GCA_964609335.1 uncultured Pseudomonadota bacterium | reverse complement strand
TGACTCCGCAGATTAAGAAATTGTACATCAAAACCAGAGCCGGTAAAGTTGTCTCAAAAATTTGTAAGACCACTGACTGATAAAAAGAAAAAATACAACCTTTGAAGACAAACTCCCCCTTTTCATCATCAAAAAAAAGGGAGAAACCTTTTTCTCGAATAATTCTGAGAGGTTTTTTATCCAATAAAGAAAAAATAAAACATAAGCAACGGGGCCAAGGAGGTTATAGGAAATCGCCCTTTGAAACTCCCCATGGGAGATCGCTATAAAAGAGCGAAGAAGACCACAACCAGGACAATCCAGACCGGTAACCGCTTTAAAAAAACAGAGAGGAACCCCTTCTACCGCTTTTACATTCACTACAAAGGAGAATAAAAAAAGGGCAGCGATAAAAAAAACTGCGCAGAGGCTTTTTGTCTTTTCATTCACTTCAGAATTATCGGGATGTCACGGTTGCAGAAACAACCGTGTCACACGATTTATTTGATCAACTTTTCAGCAAAATCTCCAAGAACCGGAATTTTCCATCTTTCCATCTGATACCCCTTGACCATCGCAACAATGGTAATCGCCAAAAAGCCAAGCCAGATGATCCAACTTAAAAAGGCGAAAAAGGGGATAATCATGGTGAGAATGAAGATGACGATCCAGAGAACCACTCCCGCAATTCCGAGAACAATTCCTTGCGCTGCATGAAATCGGACATCTTGATTGTTTTTCTCAATCAGAAGAAAAATAATCCCTGTAATAGGAACACACAGATAGCTTAAAAGAGCTGCAACGTTGGGAGCAAGCCCTGAACTTCCACCACTACCGGATGAAGTTTGTTCTGCCATTATTTATTCTCCTTTTAAAATGGGTTGATGAAGAATCAAATATCATTTTTTGTTTTATCTTAAAAATCATCGAAAGAAAAACAAAATTTACAGATTTATTTTATTCTCTCACCTTACGCGATTTTTTGTAATTTTTTTTAAGTTTAAGATCGCGCGGCAATCGATCAACGGTTTTAAAGAGAGCTTGATCCTGTTCGAAGATTTTCTTTTTAATGTACATATCTCGAAGTTCCCTTAAAAACCGACTGATCGGCCACTCTCCAGTCTTAAACTTAAAAAAAATTACAAAAAATCGCGTAAGGTGAGTTATTCTTTATAAAAAGAGTCGAGAATATGTTTATATTTTTCTGTCACCAGTTTTCTTTTTATCTTGAGAGTCGGGGTCAATTCTCCTCCCTCCACGGTAAACTCTTTGGGAAGAATCGCGAAACGCTTGATTCCTTCGAAGCTGGCAAGCTGTCTGTTTTTTTCCTCGATTCTTTTGTGGACAAGATTTGAAACTTTGGGATTCGCAATCAGCTCTTCAAACGGGGCAGATTTTACCTGATGACTTTGGGCAAGCCGGATCAACTCATCCGGATTCAAGGTCACCAACGCACTCAAAAATTTTCTTCGATCCCCATGAACCATAATGTTGCTAAAAAGAGGATCGGTTTTTAAAAGATTTTCTATGTATTGTGGAGCAACATTTTTACCAGCCGCGGTGACAATCAGATCTTTTTTACGATCGGTAATTTTCAAAAAGCCATCTTTGTCAAACTCACCAATATCTCCTGTGTGAAAATATCCATCGGATGTAAATGCCTCTTTTGTGAGCTGTTCATTTCTATAGTAACCTGTAAAAACATGTCCGCCACGAACCAGAATTTCTCCATCTTCGGCTATTTTCTCTTCGATATTTTTGACGATCGGACCGACGGTTCCAAAACGATAATGATCAGGACGATTGATATTGATCGCCGCAATCGTTTCTGTCAGACCATATCCCTCTAAAATCAGCACATCAGCCGCATGAAAAAACTGGGCGACCTCGGCGGAGAGCGGGGCTCCTCCGGAAATAAAAAAGCGGACTCTCCCCCCCAACTTTTCGTGCAATTTCGAGAAAACAAGTTTTCGGGCAATTTGATATTGGATCGAAGTCAAGAGCGGAGTCGGCTGATTCTTTCTTTTTGCTTCACTGACAGCAGTTCCCACCTCCAACGCCCAATAGAAAAGCTTTTTCTTGAGGATGTTTGAGTTCTCGACATCATTTAAAATTTTGCTGTAAATTTTCTCGAAGATTCGTGGAACACAAACCATGAAATGCGGCTTTACCTCTTTGATATTATCAATCAGCTTGTCGATATTCTCAGCATAGGAATGAATGAATCCTTTCGTCAGCTGAAAAAACTGGATTTCCCGGGCCAAGATATGGGCAAGAGGCAAGAACAAGAGCCCTTCCTGATCCGGGGAAATTTCGACAATCTGGTGGATGGCATCCATCGCCGAGGCAAAATTTTGATGGGTCAGCATCACCCCTTTTGGCTCTCCGGTTGTTCCGCTGGTATAAACAATCGTCGCAAGAGAGGCGTTTTCAATCGAAGAGACTTTTTTCTCAAACCATGCTTCCCGATTTTCATTTTGCTCGATCAATTTTTTGAATGTAACAAACTCATCCCCATTCACACTTTCGATCAGAATAACTTTCTTCAATAAGGGGAGCTCTTTTTGAATCTCCTCGATTTTTTTCAGCTGCTGACGGTTTTCTACAAAAATGACTTTCGATTCGGAATGTTCAAGAACATATCGAACATCTTTGGGGAGTGTGGAGTGATAGATCGGAACGGTCACCGCTCCGAGCGATAGAATGGCAAGATCAGCGACAGTCCATTCATAGCGGGTATTGGACAGAATCGCCACCTTGTCTTGCGATTTGACCCCGAGCTTTTCGAGGGCAGAAGCCAAACGGACCACTTTTTCTTTGACCTCGACCCAGCTTAAAACCTTCCAGTTTTTTTTGGATTTGTATCTTAAACAGATCTGATTTTTGAGCTCTCGTTCTTTTTTGATAAAAAGAGATAAAATATTTTCATTTAACATAACGGTTTTACTCTTTAATAGTATCGGGTCGGAAGGTCTAGTGGAAATTCATAAAAATCGAAGGAATATGTTTTATTCACCTCTTCAATGATCAGAGCGGCGAGCCGGATATCAATATTGGTCAGCCGGTTTTTCTGGATATAATCAAGAACCGCACTCACCATTTTTTTCTGCTTGAGTGGATGAATAGCCTCCGCGCCAGAACCGTAAGCCTTCGATTTTCTAAACTTTACCTCCACAAAATAATACACCTCGTTTTTTCTCACAATTAAATCAATCTCCCCCCGACGAGATTTCCAATTCTTTTTAACCATGGAATAGCCTAACCCAGAAAGATAGAGCCCTGCCTGTCTTTCCCCTTCTTGACCTTGAAAAAGTGGAGAACTATCGGATGAGATGGAAAGTCCTGTTTTTTCTTTATTCAAAGCTTGATTCTCCAAATCAGTTTATGCTAGCAACCTTGCCGGTCTGTTGATTGTTATAAAATTAAGGGTGAGCTTCCAAACAGTCATTCATCACCCATCATCCATCGCTGGATTCAGGAGGTTTCAATGTCTCGTCAATGTTATGTTTGTGGTAAAACACCCCTTGCAGGAAACCGGGTCAGTCATGCAAACAACAAAACCCACGTCAGAAATTTTCCGAATTTACAAAAGGTAAAAGCAAAGATTAAAGAAAAAGTGAAACATATTATTGCCTGCACCCGATGCATTCGATCAGGGTTTGTTCAAAAATCGATCTAGATTACCCCCGAATTCTTTCGACGGAAATAATCCCACCGACCTTTTCCAGCGCACGCATTACCACTCTTAGTTGTTGCATGTTTTTCACTCTCAGCTCGAAAAGATTGACCGCCTTTTGGTCATTCGTCGTACGGATAGAAGCTTGAGAAATATTCACCCCTTCATTCGAAATCACTTTGGTCATTGAGGCCAGAAGCCCGGGACGATCTGCACTCACCACTTTCAATTTGGTCTGATGAAGAAAATCACTCTTTTCATCCCAGGCTACTTCGACCCGTCTCTCCGGATCGGTTGCCAAAACCTTGGGGCAATCAGACAAATGAACAATCACCCCTCTGCCGCGGGTAATAAATCCGACAATCGAATCTCCCGGGAGCGGAGAGCAGCATTTTCCCAACGCCACCAGAATATCGTTATAGCCGCTGACACTGACAATACTTCCGACTCTCTCTTTGGCCCGTTTGAAAATCTGGGAAATTTGGGTTTCAGCTTTTTCAGGAGTCGCCTCTCTGGCTTTGAGCTGTTCTTTGGGGACAATTTTAGAAACCACCAAAAAAGGGGCAAGCTTCCCATACCCGACCGTCATCGCAAGAGAATCGAGTGTTTGATATCCGAGCTCTTGCAATAGTTTTTCTAAAAGCTCCCCTTTCAAATATTTGGAAGGAGAAATCCCGAAATTTTCAAACTCTTTTTCAATCAACTCTTTTCCAATTAAAATGCTTCTCTCTCGCTGCTCCTGATGAATCACCTGTCTGATTTTTGCCTTGGCGCGGGAGGTAATCGCATATTTCAGCCAGTCTTTGGAGGGACGATGATTGGGATGCGTGATGATTTCAATCGTTTCGCCACTTTTTAAACAATAGCTTAAGGGGACAATTCTTTCATCGACTCTTGCCCCGACACAACGATTTCCGACATCGGAGTGGATGGCATAGGCAAAATCAATTGGAGTAGCACCATGAGGAAGCTCTTTCACCTCTCCTGCCGGCGTAAAAACATAAACATCGGTCGCAAACAGATCGAGCTTCACGGTATCGAGAAATTCGGCAGGATCTTTCAGCTCTTTTTGCCAACTGAGTAGCTCCTGAACCCATTGAAATTTCTGCTGCTCGGCTTCATCGACCGATCCGTTGTCTTTGTATTTCCAGTGGGCAGCGATCCCTTTTTCGGCAATCTCATGCATCTCCCGGGTTCGAACCTGAAACTCGGCCCTTTCTCCCTCCAGACAAATGACCGTGGTATGAAGAGAACGATAATCGTTCGCCTTTGGCATGGCGATGTAATCCTTGAATCTTCCGGGGATCGGGGTCCAGAGCTCGTGCAAAATTCCGAGCAAGGTATAACAATCCCGAATCGTCTCGACGATAATCCTAAAGGCAACCAGATCATGCACCTGTTCAAAACTGATATTTTGGGACTGCATCTTCCGGTAAATGCTGTAGTAATGTTTTAATCTTCCATAAATTTTATGCTGCACATGGTATTCATCCAGTTTTTCAGATAGAATTTTTGTCACTTTTTCAATGTAGGGTTCTGTCTCAAGATTGACTTTTGCCAATTTACTTTCAATTTCCTGATAGCTCTCCGGCTTCAAATATTTGAAAGACAAATCTTCGAGCTCAATCTTCATCCATTGAATTCCGAGACGGTTTGCCAGCGGCGCATAAATATCCATCGTCTCTTTGGCGATTTTCATTCTCTTTTCTTCGGGGAGATGATCGAGAGTTCGCATGTTGTTCAGGCGATCGGCCAGCTTAATCAGGATGACCCTAATGTCTTTCGACATCGCCATGATCATCTTTCTGAAATTTTCCGCCTGCTTTTCTTCGGCACTCGAAAATTTGATTTTTCCGAGTTTGGTCACTCCATCGACCAACGTTGCAACCTCAATCCCAAAATCCTTTTTCACCTGTTCCAATGAGGTGGAGGTATCTTCAACGGTATCATGCAAAAGCCCTGCGGCAATGGAGGGGACATCCAGCCTCATCTGAGCCAGAATTTGAGCGACCTCCAGAGGATGCACCACATAAGGTTCTCCCGATGCCCTTTTCTGGCCTTGGTGCATTTTTTCGGCAAATTGATGCGCTTTTTCAATAAAAGAGAGATCGGCTTTTGGATTGTAAGCGAGAACTTCGTTTGAAATGTCGGATAAAGAGACCATAGAAAAGTCAGGAGTCAGGAGTCAGGAGTCAGAAATCAGAAGTCTAAAAAATAATCATTTTCCAAAGATCTCTCCTGTCTTCTGTCTCCTGTCTTCTGTCTTCTGTTTTTTTTCTCTTTCATTCTGAATAATATCAGCAATCTCCTGATAGGCACTTTCGAGATTCTCGTTGGTGATTTGATAATCGTATTTTTGCTTATATTCTCTTTCAATGCGCGCCTGATTCAACCTTTTTTTGATGATATCATGATCTTCTGTGGCACGCTTTCCCAATCTTTCTGCCAAGGTATCATCCGTAATATCCAGAAAAATCAGGACAGCATCCGGTTTTTTTGATTGGATGGTCAATGCCCCTTGGGTATCTAAATCAAAAAAAAGATCTTTTCCCTCTTTCTGTTTTTTTTCCACTTCAATCAGCGAGGTTCCATATCGATAATCATGAACTTTCGCCCATTCAAGAAATTCATTCTTCTCAATCATCGCGTCGAATACCAAATCTTTTACAAAAAAATAATCTTTCCCCTCGATTTCATTTTTACGGGGAGGACGGGTTGTATAAGAAATCATATGGGGAATATTCAAACGCTCTTCGACCATTCGACAAAGGGTTGTTTTACCTGTACCGGAAGGACCTGAAATAATGAATAAGATTCCTTGGCGCATAGTTAATTACTCCACATTCTGAACCTGTTCTCTCATCTTCTCCAACTCATGTTTGCAGATGACCACCGATTTTGAGATGGAAGAGGTTTGAACTTTTGACCCCAAAGTGTTTACTTCACGATTCATCTCCTGAAGAACAAAATCAAGCTTTCTGCCGATCGGCCCTTTTTCTTTCAGAACTTCCCTGAAATGATCGATATGACTGTTCAGTCTTTGAATCTCCTCGGAAACATCCGTACGATCGACAAAATAGGCAACCTCTTGTGCAAGTCTCCATTCATCGGGAGTCTGCTCTACCAGTTTGGAGATTTTTTCCTTTAAACGGGTTTGATATTCCTGAACCATCTCCGGAATTGCCTTTTCGGTTTTCAGGATTATCTGTTCAATCTTTTCGAGATGTTCAAAGAAAGCTTCTTTCAGCTTGTTTCCTTCCCGCTCTCTTACTTTTTCAACATTTGAAAAAACCTGCTTCAACGATTTTTTAAACAGCTCGAGAACTTTCTGCAAATCTTCTTCTTCATCTTCGACCACAATGACCTGTGGAAGTGAAAGAAGATTTTCCAATTGGGGAGGAGCACTCGATTTGATTTCGCCGCTCAATTTTTTGAGAATCTGGAGATATTGGCCGAGCTGTTCCTGATCGACCCGGACTTTTCCCCTTTTTTTGGTGCCGCTTTCTCGAATAAAAATATCGATTCTTCCACGACTGAAACTGTTTTTTGTAAATTCAAGAAGCGCCGCTTCCAGGGGATAATAGCGGCTTGGCAGGCGAAAGTTTACCTCGCAAAACCGATGATTCACTGTTTTGACTTCAAAGCTGATCTTTCCATTCTTCCATTTGACTTCACCCATTCCGTAACCGGTCATACTTTTCATAAGAAAACCCCACTGTTTTTATCTAAATATAAAGTTCGTTGTTTGTGAAGCGAACAAAGTAAAGCAGGAAAAAACAAATGGGAAGTAATTTGTGAAAAACAAATGTTATCTCTTTTTTTCATTCAAGGATGGGGAACATGCAAACCAAACCCAATGACTTTGCCAATAAATTAGATTCATGGCTTATCCTGAAACTTAATTACACTAATTAAGAGAATTCAACTAACTCACCTTACGCGATTTTTTGTAATTTTTTTTAAGTTTAAGACTGGAGAGTGGCCGATCAATCGGTTTTTAAGGGAACTTCGAGATATGACGAGACTTACATTAAAAAGAAAATCT
>CAZSRQ010000112.1:0-7742 GCA_964609335.1 uncultured Pseudomonadota bacterium | reverse complement strand
ATTTTTGACGGACAATGCGAGCTTTTAAATCGGCAGATTCGACGGCCATATTTTTCTCCTTATTAAAGAGGGGGTAAATTTTTTATTGTTAAAAAGTCAGATATTAGCGCAAAAAACGCTATATATTGTGTATCCCATTAAATAAAACGCTATATATGGGCTTGTCAAACCTGAAAAAAAGAAAGATAAATCCCTGAATAAAAATGGGGAGTTAAAGAATTAAAAAAAAAAATAAAAAAAGAGTGGCGGTGGGGGAAAAAAATATTCTCCGGAAATAAGCTTTTAGTCAGCGTTTGCCAGCGGTTCTCTTTTTCGTCTTGACATTTGGGATGGCAGAAATAGAGGACGGTTTTTTCATTTTTTTTCTGTTTTCCCAACTTTCTTTCCGGGAATAGGCAATCGCCTGGGTAATAAAAGATTTGAAGAGAGGATGCGGATTCATCGGCTGGGATTTGAATTCCGGGTGAAATTGGCATCCGATAAACCAGGGATGATTCGGGTATTCGACGATTTCGACCAAAGAGCCATCCGGTGAAAGACCTGAAAAAACAAATCCCTTTTTCATCAAAGCTTCACGATATTGATTGTTGAATTCGTAGCGATGTCGATGTCGTTCAGAAATTTCTTTTTCCTGATAAATCTGGTGAGCCAAGCTCCCTTTTTCAATCGAACAGGGATAAGCACCGAGTCGCATCGTTGCCCCTTTATTTAAAACCGCTTTCTGTTCCGACATTAAATCGATCACGGGATGAGCGGTTTGCCGGTCAAACTCGCGACTGTTCGCATTCTCAAGTTTGACCACATTTCTGGCGAATTCGATACAGGCGATCTGCATCCCTAAACAGATTCCAAAATACGGAATCTCTTTTTCTCGCGCATATTTCACTGCCTTGATTTTTCCTTCAATCCCTCGATCTCCAAAACCACCAGGAACCAAAATCCCATCGACTTTCGAAAAATCTTCCTCCACGTTGTTTTTCTTTTCCAACTCTTCTGAATCGATAAATTTCAGATTCACTTTGGCCTGATTGGCAAATCCACCATGTTTCAATGCCTCGTTTAAACTTTTGTAACTATCGGTTAAATTGACATATTTTCCAACGACGGCGATGGTGATTTCATGTTTTGGGTTTTTGATTTTTTCGACCAGTTTTTTCCAATCGGCAAGATCTGGTTTTCTCGTCCAGATATTCAGCAGTTCGACGATTTTTTCATCGACCCCTTCTTCATTAAAGACGAGTGGAACTTCATAAATCGACTCGACATCGGGTGCTGCGAACACTGAACCGGGATCGACATTACAGAAAAGGGCGATTTTCGATTTGATCTCTTTGGAGAGAGTTTGGTCAGTTCGGCAGAGAAGTAGATCGGGTTGAATTCCGATTTCTCGAAGTTTTTGAACGCTATGCTGAGTTGGCTTTGTTTTCAGCTCTCCAGCTGCTTTAATAAAGGGGACAAGAGTCACATGAGCATAGATCACATTTTCTTTACCGACATCATATCGAAGTTGACGAATCGCTTCGACAAACGGCAACGACTCGATATCTCCGATGGTTCCACCAATTTCTGCGATGACCAGATCGACATCTTTGGCGACCTTCATCAAACAACCTTTGATTTCATCGGTGATATGAGGAATGACTTGTACTGTTTTTCCGAGATATTCTCCCTTACGTTCTTTTTCGATGACCGAATGGTAAATCTTTCCGGTGGTAATATTATTGAGGCGAGTTAACGGAGAATGGGTAAATCTTTCGTAATGTCCAAGATCAAGATCTGTTTCAGCGCCATCATCTAACACAAACACTTCGCCATGTTGAAAGGGATTCATCGTTCCAGCGTCGACATTAATATAAGGATCAAGTTTCAAAAGGGTGATTTTTAAGCCGCGGTTCTCTAGCAAAGCCCCAATCGAGGCTGCAGCCAATCCTTTACCTAAAGAAGAAACGACGCCACCTGTAACGAAGATAAATTTTGTTTTCATGAGATAAAATTTCTACCGAGAGTTTTAAAAAAAATCAAAATGAAAATTTTTTTATTCCTGTTTTTTGGAAACTCAATAGATCTCTTGCGTAAATCATCCAAAATGACCCTTCGACAAGCTCAGGGTGTCCCAATTGGGTAAAAGCGGGACATGGTGAGCGTAGTCGAACCATCAATTTGGATTTACGCAAGAGATCTAATGCTTAAAAACCTTCAAAAGTGTCGACCTGCGGATCACTTTTTTGGTTTTGCATTAAAAATAGCCAATCGATTGGATCAAATAATTGCCGAGAGAGCGACCGGGTAAAAAGTGGGTGAGAGATGAATAATCCCCTTTTTACATAAAACAGTAACTATCTAATATTACTAACTATTTTATAGGTTAAAATATTATTTTTTGGTTTAAAAATTAAGGATTGTTTTTTTTCTGTTGTCAATCAGTAGAAATGCAACCGAGTGAGGGATTTCTTTTATTTTTTCACAACCTTTCTAAAAAACTGCCGATAACTCTTTTCGAAACTTTTCAAACTATGGGCCCTAAAGTAGAAAAATCGGCTGTTTTAGAACCTCCAAAATGTGAAGAGCCTCGTGTCTCACTTCCACTTCCCGTAACTCTTTTACCCGCCGAAGCTCAAAGATTTTCTTTTTTTCGATTAGATGATTATCAATCGCGCGCCTCTTTGAGCGTTGTGGCTCGTCCTTTTCTTGATTTCAGATCAGAAGGCCCATTGGGCGGGGGATTGGGAGCGGCATTTAGATTGGCAGTCACTTTCAATCGATATTCAGAGGGTTTTTTCGAGTTGGGTTTGGCTCCAGTTTTTACTCCTCAGAACGGCTCAGAGACATCATTACAGTTTTCACTCCCAACGAATTATAGGGGAGGTTTCAATCTATTTCCGTTGGGCCACGATAAAGGGCTTCATGTTTTATTAGGAGTAGGAGGTGCTTCGAATCTTTTAACTGAGTCTTGGAGCAGTTATTGGGCCGAAGGAGGGTTAGGATATCGCTTCTTACTTCCGAATCAACATCATCTCGACTTGGCAGTAGAAGGTCGCTACATATTTGCAGGTACAGGAGCTCTCTCATTTTCTCTTCCCGATGGCGGTTTAAGTTTATCTCTTATTTATTCTCTTTTTGAATCTGAACATCGCGGTCGACCTACTCCTCTTCCTGCTCAAACGAGGGAAAGACCTTGTGCTCCTTCAGTGCCCGCAGAACCTGAGCCTTCATCTGGTCCACCTTCCCCAGAACCAGCCACTGAGACGCCCCGAGTAGAAGTTAAAAGGGCTGCAGCGCCTGTGATTCAAAAAACGGAGGATGAAAAACGAAGAGAAGAGTTTCTGGCTTTTGTCGCAGAAAAAGAAACAGAGATTGCTCGATTGAAAAAAGCTCTTCCCGAAGGAATTACAGGAAGTACTGAGATGGATCTTTTAGAAAGAACGCTGGAAGAATTTCGTTTCAAGCTCGACTTTTATCGAACTTTAGCAGCGCAGCAAAAGGGAACTTTATTTCCAACTCTAGTGCTGGGGAATTTTTTCGATGCGCTTCAATTAGAGGTTCGCAAAGATCTTGCGCAAGAATTGGGGCTTTTGCCTAGCGAGGTAGGAGTTCAAATTCGTGAAGAGAGAGAATGGCTGACGAATCCAGATGTACAGAGAAGATTAGTCGAAAGAAAAAAAGTTTTAGAGGGTCTTATTTTAACGGAGTTGAGAAATAAAAATCGAACAGTCTATAGAGAGACACGTGGAGAACAGGTTGTGTTCTATAAACTCAATGAGTATGGCCAACTTTATCACACCGCTGTTGCGGGCGAGTTGATCCGTTGGCATGAACGTTCGACTCATCTCGCCTTTATGATTGATCGAAATCGACCTCGTCCACTTTACGATAGAATAAGAGATCAACCCTGGATTCAAAGATTGCACCGTTTGTCAGCGACTCATCCTGCCGAAAGAGGAGATTATGTGGTTAAAAACGATGATTCTCATCGCCCTTTTTGGCAGTCTGCGCTGATGATAGGAGTTGTCTTTATTCCACGGGTAGGTCACCCGGTAGGGCTTGCTTTGACGGCGTTGGAAGTCATGCGAGTTTATTTTGAAGATAAAGATCTGTTTGGAAACTCTGTCGATGCGCGTGGGAGATTTGAAACCAATTTTAACGGGGCGATGACCGCACTGTATCAAATTCCGCGAGTTGGAAAACCGCTGGCGGCCTTGCTTGCCTTTGCAGAGTTTTCGAGTGTGATGCAAAAAGGAATCGACCTTGCTGGAAATAAAGTAGACGATTCTGCAAAAGCTATTTCAGCGATTGTGGCAATGCTGAGCACTTTGATTGCTTTAAAGGGAGATAGCGCCAGAACACCGCAGTTTCTTAAAGATCTTGAGCGACAAATGAAGTTGGCTCAAGAGGTTTATTCTGCAAATCCCAAACGTGCGCAGGAATTGATCGGAAAACAAATCGCCAACGCATTGAAAGGTTTGTCGGATGAAGATGCTGCTTTACTTCGAGGGTTTCTCACTTTGTCTGGACAATCAGCTTTGTTAGATCCGAGGATGATCGATAAGCTTGAACAAGCGGCTGAGCCTATCTTTAAAGCTCAAAGAAGAAAAGCGCGTTCACGAGGTTCTGATGATCCGCCCATCGATTTAGACGGCGGACGTCGGGTCGATTTTTATCGGAATTATGCGCTTAGATCGAGAGATCCGCTTAAAGGTGCGCGTGAAGAAGGAATACCCAGATCTCAAGAACCTTCAGGCGGAGTTGCTCGCTTTCGAGGGGCGCGTCCTTTTCAAGCGGGACAATATCGAGCTCTTCCAACCGAAGAGGCAATCTATTTTAGGGCAATAGAAAAAGAGGGTTTTGGTAGTTTAGTCTCTGCGGAGGCAAGAGCTTCTCTTCCTGAAAAAGAATTGGCTCGCTTAGACCAAACTCTCGTTCTTTTGGAGCAAAGATCTTTAAAAGGACAGGCTCAGTTTCCACGCGGAGCTGAAAAGCATCAGGGAGGAATGGCCAATGTCCACATAGGAAGATTTATTCCGGACGAGGGGGAACCTTTTGAGGTTGCTGCGAAGTTCTATCGAGAAAACGATATGCATCTTTTAAAGACATTGCCGAGTTGTCGCGAAGATCGAGCCTGTTCTGCTTTATCTTTGATGTATGAAGAGCCTCGAAATCTGATCGAGTTTGGAGAAAAAGGAATAGGGCCTGGCTATGTGGGTATGATCAAAAGTGGCAAGGGTCGGGTCGGTATTATCATGAGAAAAGCAGAAGGGGTGCACGAAGATGAGCTCGATTATCAGGTAGCTTATGAAGCGATAAGTCGGCAGATGCCAGGAGCAAGCCTAGAAGTGATCCATCAAAAAGTTGGAGAAGTCTATGCTTCTTTGGCCGCGCAGTATCGACAGCAATTTAGAGCGATGGTTCATGATGTGAGAAGACGGTTTACAGATCCTCAAGCGCTCAATGATCTGAATATTCAAAATCCTAGAGTAACTTTTATTGATCTCCCTTGGGCAGAACGTGTCATTCCTGGAACTGAAGCGAGGTTGGATGCTGCGAATGAGGCATGGATCGCTGCTTTTGAAACTCAAAAATATGGTAGAGAAATATGGAAAGGAAGCAAACTTTATACTTCTTATATGGGCAAGAATCATTGGGCTCCAGATCCAAGATCTGACCCGAAAGAGTTAGGAGTTCGTTTTCGATTTTCCGAGCCACAGCGAGCAAGAGTGGTGGCTGTAAGCGAAGAGCTAGAAAGATCTCGCTTGGCAGATCCATTATCAGCAAATAATGGAAGCTATCGAATAATATTTATGAAAGATGAGCTTGGAAATGTGAGCCTCGTCACGCTCAATCCGACCTCGACAGGAGTGGATCGTAAAGTCATCACCATAAATCCTGATGGAGCAATCATTTCAAAATAAAGCGAGATCTTTCGGTCAAGGAATCGAGGCAATTAATTTCAATCCGAGAGTTTCTTCAAATCCCATCATTAAATTAAAATTCTGCAAGGCTTGACCGGATGCTCCTTTAGTGAGGTTGTCAATCGCCGATAAAACAATAATTCGATCGGTTCGATCATCAAAAACAACTCCGATATCGCAATAGTTCGTTCCTCGAACCTCTTTCGTATTTGGAAATTTTCCCTCATCTTTGATTCGGACAAACGGTTCACTTTTGTAAAACTTCTTGTAGAGTTTGATCAGGTCAGCGGTTTTCCATTTTCGATAAGGTTTTGCGTAGGCGGTGGTGAAAATCCCGCGATCCATTGGAACGAGATGGGGAGTGAAGCTGAGTCGGATTTCTTCTCCCGCAACAGCGGAAAGCGTTTGTTCAATCTCTGGTGTATGTCGATGTTTGCCAACTTTATAGGCTTTGAATCCTTCATTCACCTCCGAAAAAAGAAGATCTTGGCTGGCGGTTCGCCCAGCCCCTGAAACTCCCGATTTGCTGTCGACGATGATCGAATCGAAGGTGATTGCCTTTTCTTGGATGAGTGGAATTAATGCCAAAGCCGCGCCAGTTGGATAACAGCCAGGATTGGCAAGCAGCTTTGCCGATTTGATTTGCTCACGATAAAGTTCCGGCAAGCCATAAACCGCCTCTTTCAAAAGCTTTGGATATTTATGTTTGGCATACCACTCTTCATATTCTTTCGGAGATTTTAATCGAAAATCGGCGGAAAGATCGATCACTTTGACTCCATGATCTCGAAGATGAAAAGCGGCATCCATCGCAGATTGGTGAGGAAGACATAAAAAGGCGACCTGAATTTTTTTTGCCACTTCGGTCGGTTTGAAAGATTCTAAGGTTAAATCACAAAGATTAAGAAAGGCTGGAAAGATTTCTGAAAATTTTGACCCGGTACTTTTTTCGGAGGTCATGACCTGAATTTTTACTTCAGGATGCTGAAGCAAAAGTCGAGTCAGTTCGACTCCTGTGTAACCGGTGGCACCGATGATTCCGACGTTGATCATAAGAAAGTCTTTATAGCGGTTTTAGTCGTAGGATTGAAGGGGAATTTTAAGGGGAGTCGGTTTTATTTTAGCATTATAGTCGGTCAATATTTTGAATCCCTACGGGTCATACTCCTTTGGTCGGAATAGATCTCTTGCATAAATCATTTCGGTCAACCCATCGACTTCGCCGAGCCTGTCTTATTTGGGATATGGTGAGCGGAGTCGAACCATCAATTTTATGCAAGTAAGTCTAATGGCATAAAAAAACCCCGCTGATGCGGGGTTTTTTTTAATGGGATGAAAACAAAAATTAACGTTTGCTGAACTGGGGTGAACGTCGAGCTCCCCGTTTACCATATTTTTTACGCTCTTTTTTACGACTATCTCGGGTTAAAAATCCGTTTTTTCGAAGCGGTTTTCTATAATCAGCATTGAGTTCAAGCAAGGCACGAGAAATTCCGTGACGAAGAGCACCCGCTTGTCCGGTTAAACCTCCACCAGAAAGAGTGGCGTAAACATCAAATTTTCCGAGGTTTCCGGTAATATCAAAAGGTTGGTGAACAATCATTCGAAGAGTCGGGCGGCCAAAATATCCTTCAAGCCCTTCGTCTCTTCCGTTGATGAAAAATTTTCCTGCGCCGGGAGAGAGGGTCACTCTTGCGACAGAGGTTTTTCTTTTACCTGTTCCAAAAAATCGTTTGACGGATGCCATGTGTTTTTACCTTCTTAGTTTAACTCAAAAGCTTTCGGTTGCTGGGCAACATGAGGATGTTCAGCACCTGGATAAACTTTCAATTTTTT
>CAZSRQ010000111.1:0-7751 GCA_964609335.1 uncultured Pseudomonadota bacterium | reverse complement strand
CTGAGAGAGGTGTGGTTTAGATTTGGCGAACGCTGGCGGATCCAAATTAATCAAATCGAATTTTTCTTTTCGTTGATCCGCCTCCCGCAAATAATCAAAGGCATTGGTGGAGCAGGCCGAGATATTTTTTAGAGAGTTTAATTCTGCATTAATTTTAATCTGCTGACAGGCAATTTCACTCTGTTCGATCGTGATGACTTCTGCCGCATTTTTCGCGATATGGCAGGCGAACCATCCCTGATAGGAAAAAACATCGAGCGTTTTTTTTCTGTTTTCTGCGAATTGGCCTGCGAGAATCCGGTTGCTTCTCTGATCGAGAAAGGCACCGGTTTTTTGTCCTTCGAGGAGATCGACTTCAAATTTCAGATCCTGTTCTTCGATGATGATTTTCGGGCTGATCGAACCTTCGAGAATTTGAGACGAGAGTGGAAGCTTTTCAAAATTTCTGATACTCACATCGTTTCGTTCGACGATCAGGTCGGGATGAAAATTTTTCCGGATGATTTTCAAAAGCGTTTCACGAATCGTTTCGAGCCCGGCGCTTAAAATCTGAAAGCTGAAAGAATTGGCATATCGATCCAAAACAAAAGAGGGGATTCCATCCGACTCGCCAAAGATGATTCGGTAAGCATTGGAGGGGATTTTGAGTGTTTTTCTGAACCGGTCTGCCGATAAAATTTTTTCTTCCCAAAAAGATTCGTCTACTTGGGTTGAACTGTTTGCAATCACCCGAAGTGAAATCTGGGAATGCGGGCTATAAAGCGCTTGCGCGAGCGGTTCGTTTTTGGGGCCGATGATTTCTGCAATACCGGCCGAACTATTTTTTTCATCGATTAGATCCGATTTAAAAACCCATGGATGGTTTTTGAAAATTCTTTTTTTCCCTTTTTCGTTAATTTTAATTTTCATATTACCCTTTTTATGTCCAAGATGTTCGATATGTTAGAAACCATTGAGAGATTCAATTCAACTTTAAAGAAAAAAATTTTAGAGAGTAGTCGTTTCATCCGGAATCAGTTTCAAGTCAATCCTACATTGGCAATTATTTTTGGATCAGCTTTGGCGGATGAGTTTTTATCCAAAGTAAAAATCGAGCAAACTCTTCCGTTTGAACAGATTCCCCATTTCAGAAAAAGCACCGTTCCGGGACATACAGGATCACTTCATTTAGCTTATCTCAAAAATATTCCTCTCCTGATTTCGGAGGGGAGAACGCATTATTACGAGGGTTATCCAATAGAAGATGTCGGTTTTCCAGTTCGTGTATATTCAGCGCTTGGAGTGAAAGAGCTGATTCTGACAAATGCCGCCGGTGGATTGAATCCGCGCTTTCGATTGGGAGATCTGGTTTTTATTTCCGATCATCTTAATTTATCAGGAGTGAATCCTTTACACGGATTTCAGGCCCAAGAGTTTGGCTCCCGATTTGTTAGTTTAACGAATGCGTATGATCTTTCCATCCTCAAAAAAATGAAAAAAATTGCCCTGGGTGAAAAAATAAAGACCGGAAAAGGGGTTTATGTCTGGATTGCCGGCCCATCCTATGAAACAGAAGCCGAGATAAAAATGTTCAGAAAACTGGGAGGGGATTTGATCGGGATGTCGACGGTTCCCGAAGTGATCGTGGCTAGACAGCTCGGGTTGAAGGTAGCAGCGATCTCTTGTGTGACGAATCTTTTGGGTTCTTCGAAGAAAAAAGATCTGAGTCATGAAGAGGTGATGAGTCAGGCGAAGAAGGGGCAGAGGCGGTTGGCGAAGTTGTTGGAGAGGTATTTGACACTCTTCCCCTCCCCTTAAGATAAGGGGAGGTTGGGAGGGGTTATGAAAACGGCGAGTATTCTCCCACGTTCATATCACCCCCTAACCCGCTCCGTCGCTAAAGCTATGGTGCGTCAGCGACCCTCTTACCTTAAGAGGGGGAATAAAAAGAAAAGGATTTATGCGTTCAAAAATCGTTTTGGCAACCCGCTCTTCCAAACTGGCAATGGTTCAGGCGAATCTGGTGAAGAGTGCGCTGGAAAAATATTGGCAAGGATTACAAGTCGAAATTCTTTCGATGAAAACCTCGGGAGATCTGACTCTCGATCGTCCTTTGAGAGAGGTGGGGGGAAAATCGCTTTTTGTGAAAGAGATTGAAGAGGCACTTTTACAGAAACGGGCGGATATTGCCGTTCACAGCATGAAAGATGTTCCCTCGATTCTTCCGGAAGGATTGGAGATGGGCGCGATTTTGAAACGGGAAGATTCAAGGGATATTCTGATTTCTTCTGTGGAGACCGATAGTGTAGGAGGGGACGGCCGTGCGCCCCTACACAGTTTGAAAAGTGGGGCAAGGGTCGGAACCAGTTCACTTCGTCGCAAAATCCAACTGCTTCAAATGAGACCTGATTTAGAGATCAAAGATCTTCGGGGGAATATTGACACCCGTCTCCGAAAGCTGGAGGAGAAAGAGTTTGACGGGATTGTTCTCGCTTATGCCGGTGTCAAACGGTTGGGCCTTTCTCTGAAACATTTTGAATTTCTTCCGCTGATTTCAGCGGCAGGACAGGGAGCGATTGGAATCGAGATTCGAACAGAAGATCACGATCTGAAAGATTTATTGAAACCTCTGAACGATTCTGAAACTGCACTCTGTGTGAATACGGAGAGAGCGGTTTCCCGAAAACTGGAGGGGGAGTGTGAATTGCCGGTCGGTGCGCATGCAGAGATTGTCGACAACAAGTTGAAGCTGAGAGGATTTTTGGCGAATCCAAACGGAACAAAATTTATCCAGGATGAAGTCAGCGGTGATTTGGTGTTGGCAGAATCTTTGGCGGAGAGTTTGAGTGCGATTCTTTTTTCAAAAGGGGCGGGGGAAATTTTGGAGGAAATCAAAAGACAGAAGGGTAGTAACTGCAAAACAAAATGATCGTTTTATAAAGCTGTCATCCCAGAATGTTTTTATCTGGGATCCCCCTATTCAATAATTAGATGAGGGGGATTCCTGCCCGCCTGCCGCGAGGCACGGCCTACGCAGGAATGACAATTCAATTTGAAAATCATTCATTCTGTTTTGCGGTTACTATAAGATTGAATTTATTCGACCTTATAAAATGTATGTCTTCAAAAAATAATTCTAAAATCAGTAAAGTTTATCTTGTTGGCGCAGGCCCCGGAGATCTAGAATTAATCACGGTTCGCGGATTGCAGCTTATCTCCAAGGCGGATGTCATCTTTTATGACAATCTGGTCAATCCACAAATTTTGAATTCTGCCTCCTCCAAGGCTGAGCTTATCTATGTTGGAAAGCGGGGTGAAGGGAAAAGCTCTGAGCAAAAGGAGATTGAAGATCAGATTGTCTCTGCCGCCAAAAAAGGGAAAGTGGTAGTTCGATTAAAAGGGGGGGATCCGTTTATTTTCGGGAGAGGCGGGGAAGAGGCGGAAAGATTGGCGGAAGAAAAAATTCCGTATGAAATTGTTCCGGGGGTTTCTTCTCCGATTGCTGTTCCGGCTTATGCAGGAATTCCGCTTACCCATCGCGATTTTGCCTCGACGGTGGTTTTTGTGACAGGGCATTCGAAAAACAGAAGGCAGGAGACAGAAGACAGAAGTCAGAGTGAAAGGGAGAGTTGCGCTTCCACTGAATCTCTCGATTGGTCTGCTCTCGCAAAAATGGGAACACTTGTTTTCCTGATGAGTGTCAAAACCATTCGGCAGAATATGGAACAGCTGATGAAGGCTGGGCGTGATCCCCAAGAACCTTGTGCCCTGATTCGCTGGGGAACCTATCCAAAACAGAAAACCTGGATCAGCACGATTGAAAAGATTTCTGCGATTGTAGAAAAAGAAAAAATCATGCCTCCCGCGATTTTGGTGGTTGGGAAAGTGGTGAAGCTTCGGGAAAAGATCAGTTGGTTTGAGACAAAACCACTTTTTGGAAAAAGAATTGTGGTGACGCGAGCGCTTCCAGAATCCTCCACAAGAAGAGAGAGTTTTTCTTTCTCCCTCTCCTCTGGGGAGAGCTTCCTTCGCCAAAGTGGCTACGGCGGCCGAGGGGTTGGGGTGAGGGGAGAATCCCTCGCTACCCAACTGACTGAGCTCGGTGCTGAGGTAATCCAAATCCCGACGATCGAAATTCATCCACCCCGTTCATTTAAGAAACTCGATGCATCCATCCGAAAAATCGAGCGGTATGACTGGATTGTTTTTACTAGTGTTCATGGAATCCGCTTTTTCTTTGATCGATTGAAAGTTCTCAAAAAAGATTTTCGTTCTTTGGCGAAGTGCAAAATTGCAGTGGTCGGCTCCATGTCGGCCAAAGCTTTGGAGGAGTTTGGTTTTAAAGCCGATTTAATCCCCAAAAAATTTAATTCGGATGATTTGGGAAAAAGTTTTTCCAGGTTAAATCTCAAGGACAAAAGAATCTTGATTCCACGAGCGATAGAAGGGAAAAAAGATTGGATTGAGATTTTAAAATCGAAAAAGGGGAAAGTGGAAATAGTGGAGGCTTATCGGAGCCGACCTCCCTCCAGCCCCGTTCTGTGTCAAGAGCGGGAGTGGGGGAGAGGTTCAATTGATCTCATCACCTTCACCTCTTCTTCGACGGCAATAAACTTTTATAATCGGTTGCTTGTCAAAGATAAAATTTTAGAGACTCCTTGTCTTTGCATGGGTCCTACCACGCAAAAAACGGTGCAAGAGCTCGGTTTCAAGAGGATAATAGTCTCAGCCCAAGCGACTCTGGAAGGAATGGTCGAAAAAATAATCAATTGTTTTTGAGGTAAAAAAAGACTAGACTAAGCCTAGTCAAAATTATAAGGGGAGGGATGATGTCCATCACGAATATTCACGAAGCAAAAACCCATTTTTCTCGACTGATAGAAAAAGCGGCAAAGGGAGAAGAGGTGATCATTGCAAAAGCGGGAAAACCAATCGTAAAGCTCATCCCCTATGTTGAAAAGAAACAGGCGCGAAAACCAGGCAGGCTCAAGGGAAAATTCAAAATAGCAGATGACTTTGATGATGATTTGCCTCCTGACATTCTCGCTGCATTTTATGAAGGGGAAATTTTCCCTCCTTCGGAATCGAAGAAATAACATGACGGCCATCAAAAGACTTTTACTCGATACGCATGTTTTTATCTGGTATTTGGAAAATGACAAAAAGATGAAGAGAGAAGCGTATGAAGTGATCAACGATCCTGACAATCTGGTGTTTGTCAGTGCTGCGACCCTCTGGGAAATTTCTATCAAACAGTCGATTGGTAAATTGGCTTTACCTAAAGAGGATCTTCTCAAAGAGTTGGAAATGAATCGTTTTGAAGGGTTACCAATCACCCCTCGTCATGCCATCCTCGTAAAAAAACTCCCTCTCCTTCACGGAGATCCTTTTGACCGGATCCTTATCACTCAAGCAAAAGCTGAAGATTTAACGCTCATCACCCGGGATCCAAAGATTTTACAATATAAAACCCTCACAGTTTTAGCCTAGAAAAGAGAAAATCCTTCTTACTATCCGTCACTAAAAATCCCCCCTCCCTTGAGGGGAGGAGCGGTTTTTGAAAGAAATCAAGTGTCGGATTCTGCTTCATTAATCAAGCAACTATTTCAAGCCTGATCGATAAGATTGTAAAGAGCTGATAATTCTTGACCGGTTTTTATCAATTTTTAGATATTTCAATCCGGTTAATTTGCTGTTTTATTTGAATATTTTTGAACTTTTTTCATCTGAACAGACAACTTTTCTGATCTTTTCGCCGATAAAGCTTAGGAGTTGGTGTTTTTAATCATTCAATAAATTCGAATGATTAATAAAGAGTCAGGAAATCCAATTGAATCCCTAGTTTTAATAAGAGGACTATTAAAATATGCCAGATTATAAAGAGCTTACATTAAAAAATTACAATTCTTTCGGATCCACCCTCGATCTCGACGTCAATAGCAATCTTGCAAACGATGGAGGTTCGATTGATTTATCGAATCAATCTTCGACAGGAACTTCCCCGCAAGGTTATTTTCAAGGGAGAGGAACCCCCGTTCTCCAATTAGGAGAGAATCGGGAATCTTCCCAACTTCTTCAATCAACGCTCAATCGTTTTGGATTGGCGGGGGAGATCGGCATTGGAATCGATCTTTTCGATACTTCCGGTTACCTTCGAGTGGACATTCTTGCTCAAAATGGGGGAAATGGCGAAAAAATTACCGATGGTTTAATGAAGCAGTTGAACGATTTTCGCCGGCTCGACGAGAAAGCTTCGCGTCTTGATTCGCAAAGTAGTCAATATCGAGAACGACTTGTTGCCTTTTTGAAATCCAAAACTATTTTTCCACTTCTTCCCGAAAACATTCAGCGAGATTTGTTAAGGAGCCCCAAGTTAGGTTTGGGTTTGAAGGAAAAAGAGGTAGAAGAGGCAGTTCAGGCGCTCAGCTTTGGCAAGGGACTCTCGCCTGCTGAAGAGAGAAATATCCGGTTTGCGCATTTCCTGAAAATAAAAGGGGAAGAGTTCCAAAATAGGGGGAATCACTGGAATGCGGTTCGTTGTTTTGAGGCGGCCCTTGTTCTGAAAGAAGATCGGGCGTTGTACTGGGAAGTGGCTCAATCGAGAAAAGCGTGGATTGAAAGAGAGCTCGAGTCGAAAACTTCGCAAATCCCCCCGGTTCCAAATTTAAGTGAAAAGATCGTCAAAGAGTATGAAACTGTTTTAGCTCATTTTGAGAAAGTTCGAACTTTGTCTGATCCGAAGGAGCTTTTTACCCTCGAGACACTGCATGCGGAAGAAACGGTTCTTCGAAGACTTGCTTTGCATGAACATGAAAGAGACGAAAAGAAATCGAATGATTATTTGGCGCGTGCAGATAAATCGGTGGAAAATCGTTTGGGAGTTGCGAAAGAGCTTTTCTCCGAGCAGTTGGTGATTTTTGAGAAGAACAATCCCCCTAAAACTGAAGGAGAAAAGAAGGCTGCATCCGACGCTTTCGAGAATTTGAAAAGGTTGGAAGGGGAATTAGGGAAATTTGTTGCGCGGGATGAGTCAGCCGACTGGGTTTTCGATTCTTCTCTTTCTCCTGAGGCAAAAAAGACACTGCTTTTCCAAATGCACCGATTCTATGAGAAGGCGGGGGAGTGGTCTCGCCACGTCAATCCGATCACCGGTTATGCGTTGGCGGATCTGGCAGGCACAACCATTAAAGCCCATGAAGAATTTCAGGGGGAGCTGTCGAAACATCTGAAGGGGGTTGATGCTTTACTTGTAGAGACTAGATCTGAAACGGATCAGCGGCTGCAAGCCTCTCTTAAAGCCGGTTTTGTGGCGGACATTCAAAGAGATTTCTCGGAAGTAATCGCCATCGATCGCGCCCTGAAAGATGATACCGATCTCCTGAAGACGGTTCGCAAAACTGGGGATCGTTTAGGGACTCTTCCCAGCAATCCATCGGACGCCACCTCGAAAATAGATATCTTTATTCAAATTTTTGGAGAGCTGGCGCTTTTAAGGGATCGCGTTCAAAGGAAAGAGGCTTATTTTGCCGACTCTCCGGTTGAAGCATCGGCGCTGACGGCGGAGATGCGCGGCATTGGGGATCGGTTGGTGGAGATTTATGCGAAAGAGGGAAAAGGGGTCGAGGCTCAAAGCCTGATCAACCGGTTGGTCGAGGAAAAAGATCCGCAGAGATTTTTATTTTTAATGAACGGGGGATTTCGAGAGGAGCTCGATCAAGCGGTGGCGATCGACAAAGATTTTGAAAAGGCGAAAAGAGAGGCAGAAAGTCTTG
>CAZSRQ010000110.1:0-7780 GCA_964609335.1 uncultured Pseudomonadota bacterium | reverse complement strand
TTCCATCTTTAGCAATTTTCATTATCGGTCTAAAAATTTGAGAAAGCAGCTATTAGCCAAGTTTGTTGTTTTTGTATTATTTGGATAAAGTAAAAATCATTTTAGATACTTAGGAGTTTTTAATTATGCATCCCCAATCACTCAATCATTTCAAAACCGAATCTATTTTAAAAATAGGAAAAGATTCGTATCAAATTTACAGTTTAAAAAACCTCATAGACTCCGGATTCAAACAGGTCGAACATCTCCCATTCTCTCTCAAAATTCTTCTCGAAAACCTTCTCCGTTTTGAAGACAATCGATCGGTTAAAAAAGAAGATATCGAGGCGTTGGCGAATTGGAATCCCAAAACCACCTCTAATAATGAAATTGCCTTTCGTCCTGCCCGCGTTCTCCTCCAAGATTTTACCGGAGTTCCGGTTGTCGTCGATCTTGCAGCGATGCGGGATGCGGTGGTCAAGATGGGAGGAGATCCTAAAAAAATTAATCCACTTCAACCGGTTGATTTGGTGATTGATCATTCGGTGCAGGTTGATTCGTTTGGTTCTGCCGATTCTTTTCAGAAAAATGCCGATCTTGAATTTGAGAGAAATGAAGAACGTTATAAATTTTTACGATGGGGGCAACAGGCGTTTCAGAATTTTCAAGTGGTTCCGCCGGATACCGGAATTGTCCATCAAGTCAATTTAGAATATCTCGCCCAAGTGGTTTTTTCACAAACTATCGAGGGTGAAAATTTTGCCTATCCCGATTCTTTGGTCGGAACCGATTCTCACACAACCATGATTAATGGGCTTGGAGTTCTCGGCTGGGGGGTCGGCGGAATCGAGGCGGAAGCGGCAATGCTTGGGCAACCAATCTCGATGCTCATCCCTGAGGTGGTCGGTTTTAAGCTGACAGGAAAACTTCCGGAAGGTTCGACCGCAACCGATCTCGTTTTAACCGTGACTCAAATGCTTCGCAAAAAAGGGGTCGTTGGAAAATTCGTGGAGTTCTACGGTTCCGGTTTGGATGATCTTTCTCTTCCCGATCGTGCAACGATTGCGAATATGGCTCCTGAATATGGCGCGACGATGGGTTTTTTTCCTGTCGATGATGAAACGATTCGTTATCTGGAATTTAGCGGCAGAAAAGAGATTGCCGAGAGAGTGAAAGCTTATTGCGAAATTCAAGGATTATACCGAACCTCGCAAACCGAAGATCCTCATTTCTCAGATACTTTAGATTTAGATCTCTCGACCATAGTTCCTTCGATCGCTGGGCCAAGCCGTCCTCAAGATCGTATTCCGCTTGAACATGCCAAATCGGCATTTCGCAAAAGCATTTACGAAATGTTGAAAGAAAAAGTGAAAACGGTGAACGGAGAAACAGTTGCTCGTTGGCTAGGAGAGGGTGGCTCAATCGATCAGCCGATTCAGCCGGAAAGTTTGGGAGAATTAGGTAAAAAAGTTTCGGTGCAACTCGATGGACAAAAGTTTGAGTTAACTCAAGGGTCCGTGGTCATTGCAGCGATCACGAGTTGTACGAACACCTCGAATCCTTCGGTGATGATCGCTGCAGGTTTGGTCGCGAAAAAAGCGGTGGAGAAAGGATTGCAGGTTCCCCCGTGGGTGAAAACCAGTCTGGCTCCCGGTTCTAAGGTGGTGACTGATTATTTGAAGAATGCGGGATTGCTCTCGTATCTCGAAAAAATTCGTTTTAATCTCGTCGGCTATGGCTGCACAACCTGTATTGGAAATAGTGGTCCGCTTCCGATTTCGATCGCTCAGGCAATCGAAGAAGGAGATTTAATTGCTGCCGGAGTTCTTTCAGGAAATCGAAATTTTGAAGGAAGAATTAACTCCCACGTTCGTGCAAATTATTTGGCCTCTCCGCCACTCGTGGTGATTTATGCCTTAGCGGGTCGAATGGATATTGATGTTTATCATGAGCCGATTGGCGAAAATCAAAAAGGGGAAAAAATTTATCTGAAAGATCTTTGGCCGACTCAAGCAGAAGTTACCGAAGCTTTAAATCGTGGGTTAAAACCAGGTATTTTTGAAAACTCTTACGCCGATGTTTTTAAAGGGGATGAAAAATGGCAATCTCTGAAAATCCCGACAGGTGATAATTTTGTTTGGGATTCGAATTCTACGTATGTACAAAATCCTCCTTTCTTTCAAAATCTTTCGAAAACCCCTTCTCCGCTTCAGAATATTTCAGAGGCAAGAGTTCTTGCGTTACTCGGAGATTCGGTCACAACCGATCATATCTCTCCCGCCGGTTCGATTAAACCGACAAGCCCCGCTGGGCTTTATCTTCATGATCAGGGAGTTCATCAAAAAGATTTCAATTCGTATGGAGCGCGTCGGGGAAATCATGAAGTGATGATGCGTGGAACTTTTGCGAATATTCGTATCAAAAATCTTTTGCTCCCCGGAGTCGAAGGTGGAATGACCGAATATTTTCCAACGGGTGAAAAAGTTTCTATTTACAATGCCGCGATGAAATATCAGGAAAATAAAATTCCTCTCATCATCCTTGCTGGAAAAGAATATGGAACCGGTTCTTCCCGCGATTGGGCGGCGAAAGGAACCTATCTGCTCGGTGTGAAAGCGGTCATCGCTGAAAGTTTCGAAAGAATTCATCGAAGTAATTTGGTGGGGATGGGAGTGCTTCCTCTGCAATTCAAGCCAGAAGAGAGTTGGAAGTTACTCGGTTTAACAGGTCGAGAAAATTATTCAATCGAAGGAATTGAAGCCGGTTTGAAACCGCTTCAGACATTAAAAGTAAAAGTAAAAACTGAAGAGAGTGAAAGATTTTTTCATGTGACTCTGCGAATTGATACGCCGGATGAGATTGAGTATTACCGGCATGGCGGGATTTTGCAGTATGTGTTGAGACAGCTTCTGCAAAAATGATTACTTCTTTAAAATTTCTTCGAGTGCATAAAATGTTTTTTGCGGAAATTTTTCTTTTGGATAGTAACGGGTGATGATTTGTACCGCTTCTGAATACGATTCGACGTTGAGATATCGTAGAAGAAATCGAATATCCGCTTCGTCAAAAAACTCGGGTCCGATTCTGAAGCTCAAGCTCTTCATGGCGAGGAGGTATTCTGGTTGGGCAATATAAACTTTTAAATGATCAAGCTCTAGATAACTCTGATACTCACCTTGTGGGCTTAAAAAGGTTTTGACCGCGTCGTTTAACCATCTGATATCGATCGCTTCTTCACGCGCAACCGCTTCCGCTGCTTTTCTAATTTCGGTTGGGGGATGAAAAAGAGCATCAATGTCCTGCGTTGATTTTCGGGCATCGTAAACAAGGCACATCACGGCTCCCCCGACTAGATATAACTCTCCGGATATTTTTTTCTTGGCGAGTTTCTGGTTGAGCGCTTCGAAAAGTTTCAGGATTTTGGATTTGGAGAAATTCATAGGGATGATTTTACGCTCGATCTCCTACGGTTGAATCGACAAATAAATTCCTTCTTCTAAAGGGAATGGGAGAGGAGATGAGCAGGTGAAGCTTGAGTGAGCTCAACTCTGTTGCAAAGTAAGGCTCTTTGAGTGGCTCAATTTGATAAACCCAAGTAGGAGGTTTTAACTCTTTTTGAATCGCTGTTTTTTCGATCATTGCCGCTATAATGTTTAACAAAATAGGGGGTAAATGTATGGAAGGAGCGGGAAGAGATTTTTCCAAATCATCCGAAGGGAGATGAATGAGAAAATCGTGAAGAGCTGCAAAGGCATAAGTTCTGTTTTTTTCTTTTGCGAGTTGCTCTAGAAGGTTTTTAAAATTAGATTCACTTTCCCCTAACATCTGTTTTAAAGCCCATTCAGAAAGAGAGATCCCTGCCTGTTTGGCCCTGTTTTCAATTTGTTTTTTTTGTTCAGGAGAGATACGAATTTGTAATTGAGCGCTTTTTGTTTTTTGGTTCCCCATAAATAAACGATAACAGACATGTTAAATATGTCAATACAGTTGTATTGACAATAATAGGATTATCTATATGACTTTGTCTCCCTTTACCTCTGAGCATGAACTTTTTCGAAAAACAGTCCGCAATTTCGCTGAGAAAGAACTTCTGCCCCATTTGGAGAAGTGGGAGGCAAATCGTGAATTCCCCAAAGAAATTTTCAAAAAAGCGGGAGATCTAGGCTTTTTAGCGGTTTGCTTTCCAGAAGAGGTGGGCGGGAGTAACGGAGATTTCTGGTATAAAGTTGCTTTTTGCGAAGAGATTATCCGATGTAAGATGCTTGGGCTCGTGATGGATCTACTGGTTCAATCCGACATTACCACGCCTGTTGTGAATCTGCTCGGAACTGACGAGCAGAAAAAAGAGTTTTTAATTCCAGCGTTAAAGGGGGAGAAGATCGCAGCCTTAGGAATTACAGAGCCTGGTTGTGGATCTGATGTTGCCTCTTTAAAAACGAAGGCCGAAAAATCAGGCGATAATTATGTCATCAACGGTGCAAAAATGTTTTGTACCAATGGCGGAAGAGCCGATTTTATTATATTGGCGGTTCGAACCGGAGATTCAAGCCACAAGGGGATCAGCCTGGTGACTTTTCCAACTGATACGAAAGGGTTTTCTGTCGGAAAAAAACTGGGAAAATTGGGAAATCATTCTTCGAATACCTCTTTGCTCTATTTCGAAAACTGCAAAATTCCACGCCGCTATTTGTTGGGAGAAGAGAATTTGGGATTCAGCTATATCATGAAAAATTTTCAGGGAGAGCGGCTCGTTGCGGCACTCTGGGCGATTGCCTCCTCCGATCTCATCCTCGAAGAAACAATTCATTATTGTCGGGAGAGACAGATTTTTGGAAAAAGAATTCTCGATTTTCAGGTTTGGCAGCATAAATTCGCCGATCTTTATACACAGCTTGAAGCGGCGAAACGGTTGACTTATCACGCCGTCGCTCTTTTTGATGCGAAGCAGGAGTGCAGCAAGGAAATCTCGATGGCCAAACTGTTTGCCGGAGATCTCGCGCAGCGGATCGGTTATGAATGTTTGCAGGCTTTTGGGGGATACGGATATATGGAAGAATATCCCGCGGCTCGATTTGTGAGAGATATTCGTCTCGTCACGATTGGTGGCGGATCTTCGGAAGTGATGAAAGAAATTATTGGGAAGAGAATGGGATTTTCGAGAGGATGATTACAAAAGCTGATCAATCTTCGCCGCAAGAATAAAATCATTTTCTGATAAACCTTTGATCGCATGAGTCCAAATTGAAACATCTACTTTATTGTAATGAACTGAAAAATCGGGATGATGCCCTTCATTCTCTGCAAGGAGTGCCATCTCATGAACAAATCCAATCGCATGCATGAAATTTTTGAAGGCGAAAGATTTGGTGATTTTTCCGCTTTGAAGTTTCCAGCCGCTGATTTCTTTTAATAGTTTTAGAATGTCATCCCGCTTGAGTTTGGCGGTTATTCCTTCACACGGTTCACATTTTTTTTTGGCGAGTTCCATTATTTTTCTCCACGAATCGGTTAACGAAATTCATTTTGCCATAAAATCAAAAAAGTGGAAGATAATATCTCATGAATTCAGCCAAAAATATCGATCGCACATGGCATTACTATCTTGATGCTGAAGGGACGCTTTGGCATGAAGGGGCTGAGCTTGAAGACCCCGGTCTCCTCAAATTTTTTATGGAGAAAATGACGAGGCTTCCAGATGGCAGTTTTCAGGTCATTTGCCAAGGGGAGCTTTGTCTGATTACGGCAGAAGATGTGCCGTATGTCATCCAATCGATTCAAATAGAGCCTCAAACGATCCATTTAATTTTTCCGGGAGGATATGAAGAAGAACTAAATCCGACTACTCTCGTTGTCGGGAAAGAGAATGTTTTATATTGCCAGGTGAGAAATGGGGATTTTAAGGCGCGATTTAACCGTAAATCCTATTTGGAACTTGCGAAATTGGTGGAATTTGATGCAGAGAAAAATCAATACTATCTTGTATTGGCGGGTAATCAGTATATAGTATGCGGAGTTTAATGTAGGGGCGCACGGCCGTGCTCCCTAAATTGGCAAGGATTTTTTATATGCGTTTTTTTATTTTTTTATTTTTATTTGGTTTTTTCATTTCCTATCCCGTTTTTTCCACAGAGATCATTCAAGAAAAGCTCCCTCTTTTAATTGAAACAAATCCAACACAACGTTTTGAAATTCTATCACCGGTTGGCGCGACGAAAAAAACAGTGGAAGAGGCGCAGGTTCAACTTCTTCGAGAAGCAAAGAAAGTTGATGCCGATGCAGTGATTTATATGATTTGTACCCCACCAGGAATTCGGAGGGATGGATTAAACTGGGCACATGAGCAGGCGTATTGTCGAGGGAAAGCGATTCGGTTTTCGAAACCTGCGAAACAAACGGATCAAAAAATTTAACCATTCTCTGAATAACCATAAGGGCAATTCTTGCAGCTGCTTTCGCAGCAATACCCTCTCTTGAGCAAGTAATCTGAAGTAAATACAACTCTCCCTTTTTCATCGTAATAAAAATCAATATTTTCTTTTAAATCTTGGTTTTCCATTTTGTGATAATTCGTTTATAAATGATTAATCGGGTTTTCTTTAGTCATGGGGGGGTGATCGATGAACCGATTTTTCATTTTCTTGTTTTTATTTCTCTTCAGTTTCTTATTCAATATTTCTTTTTTCTCTTTTTCCGGTTTTTCAGTCACGAAAAAAAATTCCGAGGCTTTATATCGTTCTTCCCCGGTGGTTTTTATTCGATATCAGAAACATGTGGTTCTTGCAAAGGTTGAGCAAAACGAAAACAATCTGAAAGAATGGAGAGTAGAGATTCCTTCTCTTACTGTTGTTCAAAAAGATCAAAGTCGTTGGATCGATTCAAAATTTTTGGAGACTCTCGATGCCTTGTCCTCTCCACAATTGCTGGAATATCTGGATGAGAATCCGTGTCATCCTTCCAATTTCTCGTCTCAAACTCAACATAGTAGTGAATCTCCAAGCTCTACTCTTCCAATCCGTTTTGAATCAGCCAATGTGAAAGGGGTGCTGGGGTTAGTCATTTATATCTTCACCCGTCAAGGAGCGGTAAGGCTGCTTGATCATTCAGTCACTCAAATCCCAACTGATATGAAAATCCCATCGTATGTCAAGGAGGTCCCGGATGATTTTTATCAAGCAATGTTGAATGAGCAGGCAAGAAAAGAGAGTGGGGGAGGTTTTTTGATCGAGTATAGGGGAAAGGTAAAAAAATTGATGGTGAACAATGCCAGTCTATCTTCCGCTGAATCTCTCAAGGCTTTTTGGGCAGATCCGCTCCCAGAGAGTTTTTTAACACGTTTGAATATTCGTCATGACCGGTCTCATTTTCCGGAGGATCTCGTTTTTCAAGAAACAGGGGATCGGCAGAATTTTCAGGCGAGATATGTCATAAGACAACCTTGGAGAGGAAATGACTCTTGCGCTGCGGCGGAAGATTATCGTAGGAGTCTTGCCAGTCGTTATGAACAGGAAGCTGAGAATTTATCTCAGTTAACCGGTTGGCCTATTAAAAATATACAAAAAGTAATGAAAGATTCATTCCCCAGAAAGAAGAAGTGGTATCAATATATTTGGGGAGATCAGGATTAAATTTATGGCGGAAATTTTAGCGAATGCATCCATTCAAAAAGTGAAAGAGCTTTTAAAAGAAGAAACTCCATTGCATGCTTTTTTGACTTCGAGAGATGCAAAGCGGACTTATGTGGGATCTTTGACAAAAGATGAACTTCAAAGCGAATCCGATTCTCTTTTAGGACAGGGGAATA
>CAZSRQ010000109.1:0-7881 GCA_964609335.1 uncultured Pseudomonadota bacterium | reverse complement strand
GACATGGTGAGCGTAGTCGAACCATCCATTTGGATTTACGCAAGAGATCTATTTTGTAAAAAATCCAAGGAAGAAAGCCCAGGGCTTGACTCTCTTCCGATTACTTCGTAAGAACGTAAAATTCAATTTTATCCACTATCCAAGGAGAAAAAACAGCTTATGAATGGCGAGAGTAGTCCTGCAATACCCCACAAAGAAGTCCAAGAATGTGAAAGCGTTGTCATTCGATTTGCCGGTGATTCGGGAGATGGAATCCAGCTGACCGGAAATCAATTCACAAAAACCAGCGCAGTGGTCGGAAATGATTTAAGCACATTACCCGACTTTCCTGCCGAAATACGGGCACCCGCCGGCACCTTGGCAGGGGTGAGTGCATTCCAGCTTCATTTTTCGAGCAGTGAAATTCGTACTCCGGGCGATCAGCCGGATGTGCTTGTTGCGATGAATCCGGCCGCCTTAAAGGCGAATATCAAGGATTTACCGGCGGGTGGAATTTTGATTGTCAATCAGGATGCGTTTAACGCCAGAAATTTTGAAAGGGCTGGAATTCCATCCAATCCCCTTGAAGATGAGTCGCTTAAAAGTTATCGACTTTTTAAGGTTCCTATCTCGACTTTAAACCAGAATGCACTTGCCGAGCTTGAAATTTCGTCCAAAGAAAAAGAGCGTTGCAAAAACTTCTTTGCCCTCGGAATGATGTACTGGATGTACGATCGCCCGCTCGATGTGACGATCCAATGGATTGAAGAAAAATTCGGAAAAACCCCGGAGATTGCTCATGCCAATGTTCTTTCTCTCAAAGCGGGGTTTCATTACGCAGAAACTGCCGAAGTGATCTCCATTCATTACAAAATCAAACCGGCAAAATTGAGACCTGGAAAATATCGAAATATTATCGGAAACGAAGCGACAGCCATTGGCCTCGTGACTGCATCCCAGTTGGCGAATAAGCCGCTTTTTTATTGCAGTTATCCGATTACTCCCGCTTCCGATATTCTTCATGAACTTTCCCGGCATAAAAATTTTGGGGTGAAAACCTTTCAAGCAGAAGACGAAATTGCTGCGATGGGAGCCGCGATTGGAGTTGCGTTCGGTGGAAACATTTCCGTCACCGGAACGAGCGGACCGGGGCTTGCCCTGAAAAGCGAGGCGATCAATCTGGCGATTATGGCGGAGCTACCCGTTGTTATTGTGAACGTTCAGCGAGGAGGACCGAGTACCGGTCTTCCAACGAAAACAGAACAGTCTGATCTTCTGCAGGCGATGTTTGGCAGAAACGGTGAAAGCCCGATTCCTCTGCTTGCGCCGGCGACACCTTCTGATTGTTTTTATATGGCGATGGAGGCGGTTCGAATTGCGACTAAATATATGACTCCTGTCCTACTTCTCTCCGATGGTTATTTGGCCAACGGCTCTGAGCCCTGGTTGATTCCATCGCTTGATCAGCTTTCAAAAATCGAGATTCATCATCCGAAACAGTTGATCGGTGAAAAGTTTTTACCATACAAACGAGATGAAAAAACCTTGGCGCGCCCCTGGGCTCTTCCAGGCACCGCCGGTTTTGAACACCGAATTGGTGGGCTGGAAAAAGAGGATGTGACAGGAAATGTTAGCTATGATCCTCTCAATCATGACAAGATGGTTCGTTTGAGAGCGGCCAAGATCTCTGGGATTGCAAACGATATTCCCGATCTCGAAGTTTTTGGAAAGCCGGAAGGGGATGTCTTGGTTCTCGGTTGGGGTGGAACTCACGGGGCGATTACCTCTGCCGTTGAGCAGCTTCAAAAGCAGGGAGTCTCGGTCAGTAGCGCCCATATTCGATATTTAAATCCATTTCCAAAAAATCTGGAGAAAGTGCTTAATTCTTTTAGCCGTGTCTTGATTCCAGAGCTGAATCTTGGACAACTTTCTT
The DNA here is from genome assembly GCA_964609335.1 of uncultured Pseudomonadota bacterium. GTDB lineage: Bacteria > UBA10199 > UBA10199 > JADFYH01 > JADFYH01 > CAZSRQ01. The sequence goes on along the minus strand of CAZSRQ010000109.1, from coordinate 5,969 downwards.
TGCTGATTCGTGCAAAATATCTGATTCCGACTGAAAGTCTGACAAAAGTTCACGGAAAACCGTTTAAGATTCAAGAAATCATCGAAGCGATCAAAAAACTGCTTCCATCCAACTCTGAGGTAAAAAATGTCTCAAACCGACGATAATTTAATATTGAAGCAAACCCGAAAAGATTTCATGAGCGATCAGGATGTCCGCTGGTGCCCAGGCTGCGGCGATTACGCGATTCTGGCTCAGCTGCAAAACGTTTTACCGAAATTGAATATTCCGCGCGAAAATTACGCCTTCATTTCAGGAATTGGTTGCTCAAGTCGTTTTCCCTATTACATGAACACCTTCGGCTTTCACACAATTCATGGCCGTGCTCCAACGATTGCGACTGGCTTGAAAGCGGCTCGTCCAGAACTTTCTGTTTGGGTGATCACCGGAGATGGAGATGGATTAAGTATTGGCGGAAACCATTTGATTCATGCGCTCCGAAGAAATGTCGATTTGAAGATTCTGCTTTTCAATAACCGGATTTATGGTTTGACGAAAGGGCAGTTCAGCCCGACTTCTGAGATTGGCAAAAAAACAAAATCCTCTCCCCAGGGAACCATTGAATACCCGCTCAATCCGATTGCCGTTGCCTTGGCGGCCGAGGCTACCTTTGTCGCCCGAACCGTCGATACCGATGTGAAACATATGGGAGAAATCTTTGAAGCGGCTGGAAGACACAAGGGATCTGCGTTTGTCGAGATTTATCAGAACTGCGTCATTTTCAATGACAATGCATTTCAGGATGTGAGCGATAAACAGACCAAAGAAGATTTTTCGATGAAGCTCGTCGAAGGTCAACCGCTGATCTACGGAAAAAATAAAAACAAGGGAATTCGATTGAACGGAATCAAACTTGAAACCGTTGAGTTTGATCCAGCCTCTCCTCCTGCTGATCTCATTGTTCATCAGCCAAATCAGGCAGATACTCTCTACGCCAATATGCTTTCGCATATTGATCTTCCCAACTTTCCTGTTCCGATGGGGGTTTTTCGGAGAGTTGAAAAACCGAGTTACGAAACGATGTTGGCCGATCAGGTCGAGCAGTCGATTGCGAAACGTGGAAAAGGAAATTTAGAAGAGCTTTTGAATAGTGGGGATACTTGGGTGGTGAGTTGATTACTTTTTTCTCTTTTTTTGAAGGGCTTTTCTTTTTGTTAAAAGTCGATCCAGCCGTTTCTCAACTTCCCAAATTTTGCACCATTTTCGGATGTAACGCAGATCGAGTTTTTTAATTGTTTGAAAAAGAAGTTCAGTGTCTGCTCGGTCTTGAGGACGATCCGCAATCAGCTTTAAAACAATGATATCTTCTGAGCTGGCGATAGGAGTTTCTACCTCTTCCATCATCCCTTTTTGCGCTCTTCGAATTACTTCTAGCTGATAATCAGTGTTTGCTATCAACAGATCGACTCCATATCCACCCCATAGCAGCCGGATTAGATCTGGAACTATTGGGTTGGAAATAAAATGAGTCTTAAGTTCTGAGATCTTCGAGTTTGCCTCGAGAGCACTTTTCAGTTCAGGCCATGAACTTTCAGAAATTGAAATTTTTAGATCGAGGTCTTGGGTGAAGCGCCCCACTTGATAGTGGCCTAAAGCAGCTCCTCCAATCAGACAAAATGGAATTTCCAGCTCTTGGAGAAAATAGACCAACTCTCTCAGAGTCGTGGTTGCTTTGGGGAGGTATTTTTTTTCTGTAGTTTTATCCATTTTTTATAAAATTCTGGTGCAGTGAAAGTTCGAGTAGGATTTCGTCCAATTCCTCTAAAAAAACCCCATCCTGAATCGATGAAATGGAAATGCTCTTCCAGCGATTTTGCATAATCATTCGACTTATCTTCAAGTACTTTCCCAATTTCTTTCCAATATTTTTTCTTGGATATTTTCATTGCCGTATCTTCTTTTTGCCACAGTTTTAGCTGAATCGCAATCCTTCATAAATTCTTTGAATGGAAGTGATCTGATTCAAAATATAAAAATGCAATCCAGGCGCATCATTTTTTAAAAGCTCCTCACATTGCTTCACCGCATATTCGACTCCATAATTCCGAATCGCCTCCAAATCATTTTTCATTTTTTCCAGTTTTTCAAAAAGCGGTTTCGGGATTTTTGCGCCGCACATGGAAGTGAATTTTTCGAGTTGGATGAAATTGGTGATTGGCATAATGCCTGGAATGATCGGAATAGCGATTCCAATTTTTCTCGTCCGCTCGACAAACCGGAAATAATCGTCATTATCAAAGAAAAGCTGGGTAAGAATATACTCAGCTCCTGCATCGACTTTCATTTTTAAATGAAGCAGATCCTTCTCTTTATCCGTACACTCCACATGTCCTTCCGGATACCCTGCAACCCCGATAGAAAAAGCATCTCCTGTTTTATCTCGGATGAAACGAACCAGCTCACTCGCATAACGAAAACCGTTTTTTGGAGGATGAAATTCGGTAGACCCTGCCGAAGGATCTCCCCTCAAACAGAGAAGATTTTGAATTTTCATTTGCTTGAGTTCATTCAAAGATTCTAAAATAGAATCTCGGGAGACGTTTACACAGGTGAGATGGGCGACTCCCGGAATCTGATGCTCTTCCTGGATTTTTTTTACAATTTCGAAGGTGTTTTCAGGATGACTCCCCATGGCACCCATCGTGACAGAAATAAAGGTTGGTTTTAGTTTTTTCAGATGAACCAGGTTTTGATAGAGGGTTTTTTTCCCCTCTTCTGTTTTCGGCGGGAAAAGTTCAAATGAAAAAGTTGTTTGGTTTTTTTTAAAATAAGATCGAATCGACATAAGATTTGTGTCCTTATCAAAATAAAAACAAGAAAGCCAGCTTTTGAAAAAGGGAGAAAATGATGAAAAAAAAGTGGTTTTTTATTTTTAGTTTTATCGGTTTATCAGTTTTTTTCTATCATCAGTATGAATATTCTGGGCCTTATGATGCGATTCTCAGAAAAGAAAATATTCAAACTGAAGTCGTTTTGAATCACCTAAAAAAATGGCGTTATCATACTGATGTCTGGTTTGAAGTAGTTCCCGATGCGGTCACCACACTCTTTAAAAGATTGGGGATGGGGGGATGGACTGAAACCGGCCATCGCGTCTGTGCCCAAGGTTGCGTTTATTGGACCGAAAACTGGACCGATGGATTTCATAGTGTCGATCTGGAACTTGAAAAAATGGTATTCAATGGATCCGAAGAGATCAAATTTTCTGAACCCCGCTATTTGGATATTGAAACCTGGGGAAAAATCCGGGCACAACTTGAAAAACGAAATGCGATTCCGCCAACGGGAACCAGAGTGGAAATTTGCGGCCCACTCCGGGTTGATCGCCCCTATTATGTTTTTACAATTCAGCCGGACAATGCCGATGAATATAAACAGATCGGAACTTGTGAAGCGGTTCCAAAAGAGACTCAAAAAGCGTTGGAAGTAGTCCAAAAAATTAGTTGTGAAGAAATTAAAAGCTATCCTTTGTTTAAACAGATTGCGTTGCTCGATGCACTCGCAGATGGCGATAAAAAACCGGCAGAAACTGAAGCGATTGAAAAAATGATTGAATGTGTCGACGCGGTCGTCCTTCAATCTCTTGCGACTAATGGAGATGTTTATCTTTCGCTCGTTTCGATCGCTCCTTCGATTCAGGAAAAGTTGCCAACTTTAAAAGATAATGCCAAAGAGAGGGAAGGAAATCCGGTTCGAAATACCATCGCTGATTTATTGAAGAGCTGGTTTAATATTACAATCTAAAATAAAATCTCCCTCTCCCCTTGACCTGACTTCGCCGTTAGGCTTCGCCAAGGCGAGCGGGGAGAGGGGACTACATTTTTGGAGAAAGTATGAAGCGTAAACCTTTGATTGCCGTGATTGGCGCCTCGAATGCAACGGATCAAGATTTAAAACAGGCAATTGAGGCTGGACAACAGATTGCCAAAGAGGGGTGGATTCTGATCAATGGCGGTCTTGAAGGGGTGATGCAATCTTCTGCGGAAGGAGCCGCCAGAGAAAAAGGAGTGATTGTAGGAATTCTTCCGGGTCCTTTGGCCGATGTTGCAAATCCCCATATTACAATCCCGATCGCCACAAATCTCGGACATGCGAGAAACGCGATTATTGCCCAGTCTGCCGATTTTCTGATTGCGATTGGAAAAGGATATGGAACCCTTTCTGAAATTGCCTTGGCACTCCAAAATAAAAAGAAGGTGTACGGTTTGGGGAGTTGGGAAATTGAGGGGATTTTGTCTCTTTCATCAGTTTCCGAAATCATCGAGAAAATCAAAAAAGAGCTGGAAGGGAGTCAGATGCAACCTTCTGCGGCGAATTTGAGCAAGGTGTTTCAGGGGAATCGGTTGGTCTGATTTTTCAATTTTTTTCTGAGCGGAAAAGTTTTTTTCAACGCCTCCAAAATAATTTTCTTCGACATTTTTGAATTTCCACTTCGCCGTTCGGCAAAAAGAAACGGGATTTCTTTGTATAAAAAATTGCCGGCGATGGCATAAGAGGTTGTTTCGATTTGAAAAGAATATCCGGAAGAATCGAGCGGACACTTAAGGAGATATTCAATCACTTTGCGGTTGAAACCTTTGAATCCGCCAGTCAAATCGCGAATCGGTGAACCGAGCAAAAGACGGGCGTAAAGATTTCCTGCCTTGCTGAGAAGACGGCGATGCCATTCCCAATTTTCGGTTCCCCCTCCTGGGATGTAACGGGATCCCAAAACAAAATCATATTTTTGTAACGCCTTCTCAATTTCCGGAAGAAGAGCGGGGGGATGGGAAAAATCGGTATCCATCTGGATGACATGATCAGAGCCGAGTTTTAAAGCCTCTTGAAAGCCGGCCAGATAGGCTTTTCCGAGCCCCTCTTTTTTTTGTCGATGAAGAACAAAAAGCTGATTCGGATATTTCAAGGAAAGTTGATCGGCAAGTTTTCCGGTTCCGTCGGGGGAGTTGTCATCGATCACCAAAATTTGGCATTTGGGAAGAAAAGAGAAAACAGTCGGAATCATCTCTCTCAGATTCTCTGATTCATTATAGGTGGGTAAAAGAATGGTAGTTTTCATAAAAAATCAGGACTATATTCATTATTTACTTTCATCAACGGTTTATTTACAAAAAGAGGAAGTCTTTTAGATAAAAAAGGGGTGTAACACCATGAGAACTTCCTTCTTCATTTTACTGTTTTGCTCTCTTGTTTTGTGTCAGTTTGCAAATGCGGCCAATGAAAAAGTCCCTTTCAAAGAGGTTTCGCTGAAAGTCTCCGCCGCTTTTTGTCGCCGGATGGATGATTGCTCAAAAGATAAAATTCCGGTCAATAACTGCATTTATGAAATGGATTCGGTTTTTGTTTATAACTTTGCACAGCTTCCAACCGACAAAAAAGTTTCCCTGACTCAAGCCGAGCTTGAGAATTGTCTGAAAAAAGTCCAGTCGATCAGTTGCGAACAGTTGAAGAAGTCCCAGAAAATTTCAGGCTGTGAATTTCTAGAGAAACTCTCAGCTCAGTAAAAAGATTTATGCAAATCACTTTTGAACAATTTAAAAAACTTTCCAGACAGGGAAATTTGATTACGCTTTTTAAGCAAATTCCAGCCGATCTCGAAACCCCGGTTTCTGCCTATTTGAAAATGAGCCGATCGAATCCCTCTTTCCTTTTGGAGAGTATGGAGGGGGGAGAAAAATGGGGACGTTACAGTCTGATCGGAAATTCACCGTTGATCACGGTTTCTGCGCAAGAAACGAGGGTTGAAATTCGGCGGCGTTCTCAAAAACAAAAAATTGAAAAAGAGAATGGAAATCCGTTTGAGATTTTGAAGAGAGAGATGAGCCGGTTTAAACTGGTCTCCAATCCTTTACTCCCAAAGCTTTGCGGGGGTGCGGTCGGATTTCTCGGTTATGACAATGTCCGTTTTTTTGAGAAACTTCCCGATTTGAAAC
>CAZSRQ010000108.1:0-7934 GCA_964609335.1 uncultured Pseudomonadota bacterium | reverse complement strand
TGCAATAGAGCTCTATATTCTCCGATTTCCAATCTCCATATCCATCATTTCCCTCTTGTTCATTCGGGTCAAAAGGGCGAATGTATTGGTCCAGCCTATTTTTACCAGAATCTTCACCCCGAGAGGTCGGGGGAGAAAAGACAGGGGGATTCTGGGGCAAAACATCGGCATATGCCTCGGGTAAAAATTTCAAACGACTGAACAAAGATGAAAAAAAATCGCCCATATTGTGCGGCTCCTTCAAAAGTTGAGTTATGAATGATCCATGAATTTTATGAATGCCTCTATTCTCGGATGAATTCAAAAATGGTTTCGTAAAAAATGACAGTTATTCCGAAAAGTTATCCTGAATCTCTTGCAATCCTTTATTTTAGATTGTTTCCGATTCATTAAAAAATTTTAAAAAACTGTCTCTATGACTTCTGATTGATTTTATTGACAGGCCAATTCGGCATTTGCTACTCAAGGTCACCCGTCTAAAAAAACAGTGATTAGCAATTCAATGGAGGATTTTATTATGACCAAATCAGTTATCGTGAGTGCCGCTCGTACCCCGATCGGTTCGTTTATGGGAAGTTTGTCCACTCTGTCCGCATCCCAACTGGGAAGTATTGCGATCAAGGCAGCCTTGGAAAGAGCTGGATTAAAGGGAGATGAGATTGATGAAGTGTTGATGGGATGTGTCTTAACCGCCGGTATTGGCCAGGCTCCTGCCCGCCAGGCGGCGCTGTTTGCTGGTCTTCCAAAATCGGTTCCTTGTACCACTCTCGGAAAAGTTTGCGGATCCGGATTAAAATCGGTGATGCTTGCCGATCAGGCGATTCGTGCCGGAGAAGGTGAAATCGTCATTGCCGGTGGAATGGAAAGTATGTCGAACACCCCTTATGCTCTCCCGAAAGCGAGAGCCGGTTACCGAATGGGGAATGGTCAAATTGAAGATCTGCTCGTAAAAGATGGTTTGTGGGATGTTTATAACAATTTTCATATGGGATCAGCCGCTGAACTCTGCGCCAAAGAGTATCAAGTCGATAAAACGATGCAAGATGCGTATGCGGCGGAGAGCTATCGACGTGCTTTAGCGGCGATTGGTGGCGGGGTTTTCAAAGATGAAATCGCGCCGGTAGAAATTGCCTCTAAAAAAGGTTCTCCAACGATCGTTGATACCGATGAAGAGCCGGGCCGAGGAAATATTGAAAAGCTTCCGAGTTTAAAAGCTGCCTTTGAAAAAGAGGGAACTGTCACTGCTGGAAACGCTTCAAGCATCAACGATGGCGCGGCAGCCCTCGTCATCATGAGTGAAGAAAAAGCGGCCAAGCTAGGTAAGAAGCCACTTGCAAGAATTGTCTCTCAGGCCCAAGCAGCACTTTCCCCTGAATGGTTTACGATGGCTCCAGCCGAAGCAATGCAGAAAGCATTGAGTAAAGCGAATCTTAAAGTCTCCGATATCGATTTGTGGGAAGTGAATGAGGCTTTCTCGGTTGTTGCAATCGCGAATAACCAGAAATTAGGTATTCCCGCTGATAAAGTAAACGTCAATGGCGGAGCTGTTGCGCTCGGTCATCCGATTGGTGCCAGTGGGGCAAGAATCTTGACGACTCTTCTCTATGAAATGAAGCGAAGAAATTCAAGGCGAGGTTTGGCAAGTCTTTGCATTGGTGGAGGAGAAGGGGTTGCCTTAATCGTTGAGCAGATCTAAAAAATGAGAAAATTTTTTTTCCCACTCTTGCTTGTTTTTGGATTTTCTTTTTTGACTGTTTCCTGTTCAAAAAAGCCGCCGGTTCAAATTCCGGAAGTGATCCGTTTTCAAACCCGTTATTCGGTCAACAAAAACAGGTTGAAACAGGGAATGGGTGGATATGTCGAGGCGTTTCATATCGAGCGAAATATTCGTCTCTGGAACTTGCAGATTTATGATCAGAAAGATTATGGCAGACCGGTTTTTATCACTTCGATTCGGGTTGGATCTGGTGGTTTAATCGTTGAAAATGATGCGAATGAAACGTTTGAAGTGAATTTGAGGAACAATCGGGTGACAAAGCTTCCGCCTCCATCCAGGGGAAAAGATTGTCATTGTGAATGTAAAAAATAAATAACTCACCTTACGCGATTTTTTGTAATTTTTTTGTAACTACTCAGCTCGTCCAAAATTACTGTCATTCCTGCAGGCTTTTGGGCACCGTGCCTTGCCGGCAGGCAGGGGAATCCCCCTCATTCAATTGTTGAGTAGGGGGATCCCCGAAAAAACCTTCGGGGATGACAATCATTGGGAATGACCTGAGTAGTTACAAAAAATCGCGTAACGTGACTAAATAAAAGGAGAAAATTATGTCAGTTCAAAAAATCGGGGTCATCGGAATTGGTCAAATGGGAAGCGGAATTGTCCAGATCGCCGCTTTAGCCGGTTTTGACGTTTTGGCCTGTGACCAAAATGAAGAGAGAAATGTCAAAGCAAAAGCGGGGCTCGGAAAATCGCTCAGCAAACTGGTTGAAAAAGGAAAGCTTGCCGAAGCCGATGCAAAAAATGCCGATGCAAAAGTCAAATGGACTCTTTCTCTAAAAGATTTTGCCGATTGCGATCTTGTGATTGAAGCGATCACCGAAAATCCTGAATTGAAAGATCAACTGTTTAAAGATCTCGATGGAATCTGTAATCCAAAAACCATTCTCGCCACAAACACAAGTTCTATCTCGATTACCCGTCTGGCAGCAGTGACCAAACGTCCGCATCAGGTGATTGGAATGCATTTCTTTAATCCGGTTCCTGTCATGAAGCTTTTGGAAATTATCCGCGCCGTGCAAACCGATGAGGCTACTTATCAAGCGGCCTTGGCAGTGGGTGAAAAACTCGGGAAGTCGGTTGTTACCGCAAAAGACTCCGCGGCATTTATCGTCAATCGAACGCTTCTCCCTTTTCTCAATGAAGCAATCTTTACCTTATATGAAAGTGTTGGAACTGCCGAAGATATCGATAAGGCGGTCAAATTGGGACTGAATCATCCAATGGGACCACTTGAACTCTGTGATTTTGTCGGATTAGATACTTTACTTGCCGTGCTAGACGTGATGTACAAAGAGTTTGGCGATCCGAAATATCGGGCTTGTCCGTTACTTCGCAAATATGTTGAGGCAGGTTGGTATGGTCGAAAAGTCGGTAGAGGATTTTATAAGTACAATTAATGCTGATTCTATTCCTATTTTTTATCGGGGCGATGTTGATCATCGCCCTTTTTTTTGCGGGACGAAAATGTGAAAAATCATTTTTCCGATTTTCCCCTTCTTAAAGTTGCTCTCAAAATGCTTCTTCGAGACAAGACCCGATATCTTGTCTTGATTGGTGCTTTTGTTTTTTCGACCCTTTTAATGACTCAACAAGCCGGTATTTTTTGTGGCTTAATGAGCTGGACCGCCGGAACGATTACAAATTTGCAGGTGCCGATCTGGGTAATGGATCCAAAAGTGGAAGATGTCAATGAAACCAAACCGTTGAAAGATACCGATGCCGATCGTGTCCGGTCGATTGCGGGGGTTGAGTGGGCTTATCCGATTCACTACAGTTTTTTGAAAACCAAGTTGCAAAATGGTGACTACATTACCACTCAAATTATCGGTTTGGATTCAGCAACCCTGATTGGACATCCCGCCGAGATTTATGAAGGAAAACTCGAGGACATTCGTCTGCCTCATGCGATATTAATCGATGATCTTGCAGTTACAAGATACAAATTAAAACTCGGAGATGTCTTAGAAATCAATGACCATGAGGCAAGAGTGGTCGGAGTTTTCAGGGCGGCACGATCTTTCAGTGGTGCCCCTTATTTCATTACAACTTTTGAGCGTGCTCTTCAGTATTCACCTCCGCTGAGAAAAATGGTTACTTACGTCGTTGCTGCTCCCAAGAAGGGGGTTTCTGCAGAAACTGTTGCCGCTCAAATCCAAAAAGAGACCGGGCTCAAGGCATTAACAGAAGATCAATTTTTTTGGGAAACCATTGGGTGGTATTTTAAAAATAGCGGAATCCCTATTTCACTCGGAATGACGGTTTTATTGGGTTTTATTGTGGGGGTTGCGATCTCTGCACAAACCTTTTATGCCTTTCTGGTTGATAATTTGAAACACTTGGCCACCTTCAAGGCGATGGGGCTTTCCAATCGAACTCTTGCGCTGATGCTCGTTGTCCAATCCTTTACAGTTGGGATGATTGGTTACTTCATCGGAAGCGGACTGGGAGCTGCCTTTGGACTGATGGCGCTTTCCAATCAAGAACCCCCTTTCTTGATTCCTTTCCTTCTGGTTGTTTTTACTTTTGTGATGATGATTCTCATCTGCTGCAGCATGTGCCTGATTGGCTGGAAAAAAGTGAAAGGAATCGAGGCGGCTATTGTTTTCAGAGGATAATATTATGAAGGTTGCAGTCGATATTCAATCGCTTGAAAAGTCTTTCGCGAGCGGGGAAAGCCGAACCGAGGTGTTGAAAAAAGTTGATCTTCAGGGGATGCGGGGAGAGATCTTGATGATCGTCGGTCCCTCCGGTTGTGGAAAAACAACGTTACTCAGTTGTATTGCCGGAACGCTGAAGATCGACCGCGGGCATATTTCAGTTTTTGGTCAATCTCTTGAAACACTCTCAGAAGAAGAGATTCTGGAATTTCGAAAGAAGAATATCGGATTTATCTTTCAACAGTTCAATTTGATTCCGACTCTTTCGCTTCTTGAAAATGTGAATATTCCCCTCTTGCTGAATGGCGTTGATGAAGAAGAAGCCTCTTTCTCCGCAGAAAAAATGCTCAGTCGGGTGGGGATTGGGGAATTGAAAAATCGTTATCCTTCGCAGATTTCTGGAGGACAGCAGCAGCGGGTTGCGATTGCACGCGCTTTGGTGCATGATCCACAAATAATTATTTGCGATGAGCCGACTTCCAGTTTGGATGGAAAGACCGGCCATTCAGTGGTTCAGCTTTTGCGGGAAATCGTGATTGAACATCATCGAACCGCCATTGTAGTGACCCATGACAGCCGAATTTTTGAATTTGGTCATCGAATTGCCGAGATGGAGGATGGTCGTGTGAAGAATGTTTATCTGGATCCGCAACAGTTTATTAAGAAGAGTTGGTAATAAATTTTATTCCGTCTATTTAAACTTGGGAAAGTGTCATCCCGAGTGTTTTTGTCGGGGATCCCCCTTTATAATAATGGGATGAGGGGGATTCCAGCCCAAAAAATCTGCTGGAATGACAGGGATTAAAAAAATATGTTTCGACTCATTTTAAAAAAGAAAGCATTTTACATTGCGCTGCTCGGTTTTTTTCTGACGATTCTTGTCGTGGTAAAATCGGGACAAACTCCTCATCCCTCAAAGCCGCTTGTAGAGCCGGTCAAAAACCCTTTTTCTCGTGCGATTGCCGCTTCAGGAATTGTCGAGTCGATCAATGAGAACAGCCGGGTTGCTCCGGCGGTTTCCGGTCTAGCCAAAAACATCTATGTCGTTTCTGGCCAGAAAGTAAAAAGAGGGGATCTTCTCTTCGATCTCGACGATCGGCAACTTTACGGCCAATACCTGGTTCAAAAAGCGAATTATGAGAAGCTGCTCGCCCGTTCTGAGAAGGTCAAGAATTTGCCCAACCCCCAATATATCAGCAAAGATGAACGGGATAATATTTTAAATGATTTCAGAATCGCCGAGGCAGAGCTCAAACGAACCGACTTGTTGCTCGATCAACTGAAAGTAAAAGCGCCCTTCGATTCGGTGATTCTTCAGGTGAATATACGGCCGGGAGAGTTTGTCTCAACACCGCTTGGAACGACATCAGGTTATGAGCCGCCGATTCTGCTCGGCAATGAGAGCGGGATTCAAATCAGGGCAGATATCGATGAAATCAATGCCCATTTGATCAAACCGGAGAGCCGGGCAAAAGCATTTTTAAAAGGTTTCGGAAATCAGTCGGGAATCGATTTGAAGCTGGCAAGGATTGAGCCTTACGTCATTCCGAAGAGATCCCTTACAGGCGACAATCTGGAGAGGGTAGATACGCGGGTATTACAGGTTATTTTTCAGGCAGTCAGTTTGCAAAAGATTTATGTCGGACAGCAGCTGGATGTCTATATCGAGTATTAATCGGTCACCTTACGCGATTTTTTGTAATTTTTTTTAAGTTTAAGACTGGAAAGTGGCCTATCAGTCGGTTTTTAAGGGAACTTCGAGATATGACGAGACTTACATTAAAAAGAAAATCTTGGAACAGGATTAAACTCTCTTTAAAACCGTTGATCTATTGCCGTGCGATCTTAAACTTAAAAAAAATTACAAAAAATCGCGTAAGGTGAGTTAATCATGAAGATGCGTTTGATTCTTTTCTTTTTTATTTCATTGCTCGGAGTTTCTCCAATTCTTTTCCTCTCCAGTTTAAATGCAGAGCCGGTAGAATCAGGAAAAATCGGGAATAGTTTCGAATCAGAAATCGAATTCAATCTGGCAGAAAAAAAAATGAATTCGAGCCGATTTCCCGAGTCGACCCGCTCACCCGAAGAGCCGGATGCCTCGGGAGAGAAAACAAGACTCAGCTTTCAGGAAGCGATTCAACTCGCCTTAAAAAATAATCTGAAGGTGAACGTGGCGGGAGAGCAGGCGAAAGAGGCGAGAGCGCGATCCTTTTCCGCTTTGAGCGGAGTTCTTCCGAATATTGGCGGAAACGTTTATCAAAATCGGCAGACAATCAACCTCGCTGCCATCGGTTTGACAAGTTCCCTTTTTCCAGGGCTTGATTCGACTAAATCGGGTCCGTTTGACAGCTTTGATGCCCGGATAAAACTGATCCAGAATATTTTCAATCTTGAATCGATTTATCAGCTGAAATCGGCCCGAAGTGCGGCACGAATCGCCGAACTCAAAGAAACCGGGGCTCGCCAGCAGATTATCTCCAGCACCGCTCAATCTTACCTCTCGATGATTCAAGCTCGGGAAAACATTCAGGCGAGCGAGGCGAATATTCGTCTTGCAAAAAGCCTGTTGAAGTTGGCGGAAAACCAGAATCAGAGCGGATTTGCAACTGGTATTGATATTGCCCGTGCCCGCACCCGGATTGCCGAAGAGGAATCAAAAATCATTCAGGCAAGAACCACTCTTCATCAGGAAGGGCTGAAACTGAAGCGAATCACTGGAATTCCTCTCTCTCGAACCATCGAGTTGACTGATCCACTTCAATTTCGAACCCCGAAGAAGATTCCGCTTAAAGACGCACTCAAAAAAGCGGAAGCAGAAAGATTGGAGATCAAGATTGCCAAGGAAGAGTTTCGCCAGGCGCACTTCGAGGAGAAATCGGCTTTTTCCAGGCAAATTCCTTCCATCAGCGGAAGCGGAGATTATGGAGCAAGCGGCAATCGTCCCGATGACAACACGATTGCCACTTACAACGTGGGTGTCCAAATGAATGTTCCGCTCTTTAACGGAGGACGAACGCTGGGTGAGGTCTCGGCAGCGAAGAGTCGGAAAAGACAAGCGCGTCTTTTACTTGAGGATATGAATATTCAAATTGAAGAAGATATTCGACTCGCGTTAAAAAATCTAGAATCGAGCGCATTTTTAGTTGAAACGACCGCAAAAACTCTTTCTCTTTCTCTCGAAGAGCTCAAAATCGCCCTTCACCGTTTTTCGGCCGGCTTAAGTAATAATATTGAGGTAGTCACAGCTCAGACAAATGTCGTTCAAAGTCGACAACGTCGAATCGAGGCGTTAACTCAGTATTATCTGGCTGAGATCAATCTCGCCGTTGCACTTGGAGAGATTGAAAATTTTCAGTTATAAACTCACGTTACGCGATTTTTTGTAGTTTTTTTTAAGTTTAAGATCGCACGGCAATAGATCAACGGTTTTAAAGGGAGTTTAATCCTATTCCAAGATTTTCTTTTTAATGTAAGTCTCGTCATATCTCGAAGTTCCC
>CAZSRQ010000107.1:0-7970 GCA_964609335.1 uncultured Pseudomonadota bacterium | reverse complement strand
TATCTTTTTTTTCTTTTTGCAGTTCTGATTTTAATTTTTCCTCAAATTTCTAAAGCTGAAGAGTCAAAGGCGAAAGGATTGGAAATTTCTGGATTTGTCGATGCTGTTAGCGGATGGCAACATGATGATCATAATGCGTATGGTAATCCGATCGGAGGACAGCTCGGTTGGTTTCGAGGAAGCACCTCTCCTGGTAGAGATACTTTCAATACCTATCTCGATGTTGTCGAAATTGATCTCGATAAAAGTTTTGGTGAAAATATTCGTTTGAGAGTTGATCTTGATTTTGGTCGAGCACTTTCCGGAACTGGAAGAACCACAGACTCGGGTGGAACAGGAACCTCAAACTTCGAAGTTGAACAAGCCTACATGACTGCAAATTTGAAGGGGGCTGAGTTTCTCATTGGTCGATTTACCGTTCCAATCGGATACTATGTTTGGCATCGAATCGATAATCCATCGATCTCCTTTTCAACGATTTTCAATTACATTACTCCTGCCAATGATACCGGGGCGAAAATATTTTATGCTTTCAAAGAGCATTTTGATTTCCATATTTATGTCGTGAATAGCTTGGCTGATTCTGCTCCTTTTGGAGTTCTTGCAACAGGTGCAACTCCAGGAACAAAAGGAAATTCAGTTAGTGGAACGACTGTAAATCCGGGTGGTTTAACCAATGGAGCGTATAGTGCGATTCCTTCCTACGGATCCCGTTTTGGATTTAACTGGGGAAGTGGTGCGACCAAGAGTACTGTCGGTATTTCCTATGCGGGGGGCCCGGAAAGATATGGATGTAATGAAGCGACCACCGGCATTACCTCTTGTAACAGACATTTAACTCATATTGTCGATCTGGATTATGCAGTGAAGTTTACCCCAAAATTACTTTTTGCCGGTGAAGGGGTATTTCGTCAGGATAATTCGGATGTTCCCGGAATTCAAAATGATCGGTCTTGGGGAGCTTTTGTATTGCTGAACTACGACTTTTCGGACACTTGGAGAATGTTTTTCCGAGGTGGTTTCTTGCAAGATCAAACAGGATTTTATACAGGCGCGAATGAAAACATCATCGATTTTGCTTTAGGTGCCGGATATCAAATTACTGACAAAGCAAAGTTGAAAATAGAATATAGTCCGATGATTTTTGATTCGAGAGTTCCCGGGGTAAAAACTTCTCTCTCGAATGGGTTTGCGATGGAGTTTGGTTATTATTTCTAATTTGGCTTTTTCCTCTCCTATTCAGTGTAGTTAAAATACAAATGGCCTCGATCAGTCGAGGCCATTTTTTTGTTTAAACTCATTAGGATATGGTTGACGACAAAAGAATGAGAAATCAAAAAAGTTTTAACTGTTTCTCCAATGCCACGCTTTTGGCTGGGTAAATGCTTCAATTCCCAAGTTTGAAAGAGTCGAGCCGATTCCAGAATGTTTTCTTCCTGACCAAGGGAGTCTTGGGCTCACCCGATCACAACAGTTGAAATAAACCGATCCTGAGTTGATTTGGGAGAGAATTTTTTTGGCTCGCACTTCATCTTTTGAGTAAACACCGGCGGTGAGACCATAATCAGTGTCATTCATTAATTCGATCGCTTCCTGATCATTTTTTACTTTTTGAATTCCGATCAAAGGACCAAACGTTTCTTCTTTCATCAAGCTCATCGAATGATTCACCCCGATAAAGACGGTCGGCTCAAAATAAGAACCCGGTCGATTGATTTTTTTGCCGCCGCAGAGAAGTTTTCCCCCTTTTTGAATGGCATCATTTACCTGATTTTCTAAATAAGAAAGATGAGCTTTGCGGGTGAGAGATCCGATATAGGTTTTTTCATCAGTTGGATCACCAACGACAAAACTTTTCACTGTGGAGAGAAAAAGTTCAATAAATTGATCATAAATTTTTTCATGAACGTAGATTCGTTCTACCGAGCAGCAACTTTGTCCGGTATTATAGAAAGCGCCATCGGCAATTCCGGGGGCGGCAGAGGCGATATCGACATCCTCACAAACATAGATCGGATCTTTTCCTCCAAGTTCCAATTGCACTTTCATCCACTGTTTGGAGGCAGATTCGGCGATTTTTTGTCCGGTTGGATAAGATCCGGTGAAAAAGATTCCATCGAGTGGTTGTTTGAGAAGTTCTGCGCCAATCGCCCCTTCTCCAATCACTGGAATAAAAGCATCTTTTGGAATTCCGGATTGATAAAGCAAATCGGTGATCGCAAGCCCGGTGAGGGTTGCAAATTCAGACGGTTTGTAGAGAACCGTATTTCCGGTCAATAGTGCTGGAATGAAGACGTTTGATCCGACAAAATAGGGATAATTCCAGGCAGAAATATTTCCGATGACCCCCAAAGGCTCAAAGGTAATCGATTCTTTTAAATGCTGGGAAGGGTCGTCGAGAACTACTTCTTCTTTCAAAACCTTTTCGGTGTTTTCCAGGAAAAAATCGATTCTTTCCAAAACCCCGCTTAACTCATTGCGGGATTGAGCAATCGGCTTTCCCACTTCTGATGTGAGAGTTTGAGTCAAATCCTCCCTGTTTTTCACCAGTAATTCCCTGAAATTTTTAATCGATTGAAGCCGGCTTTGAAGAGAGCTGTTTTTCCATTCGGATTGAAATTTTTTCGCGCGATGAAATTTTGCATGAATGGAATCAGAATTATCTTCTTCAACTTCTTTGAGGATCGCTTCGGTTGCGGGATTGATAATTTTCAACATGGAAAAACTCCTTGAGAATATGCGGATTATCGACATTGGCCGACCTGTCAGTTTTGGATGACTGAAGCCGTGAATCTGTTTATTTCTTCCTGTTTCGGGCAGCCGCCAAAAAATCTTTTAAAATAGGCTGACTATCCAAAATTGATTGATTGTTTGGATCATGAAATTCTGGATGCCATTGAACCCCCAAAACATAAGAGTCTCCGGCATAGGAAACTGCTTCGACGATTCCATCTTCGGGAGAACAGGCTTCGACTTTCAGATCTTTTCCGATCTCTTTCAACGCCTGATGATGAATGCTGTTGATTTTCGTCGATTGAGTGTTTGGATATAGTTTTGAAAGTTTTGAACCCGGCTCAAATTGAATATCATGGAAATGTTGATCATAAATTTCCCAGTTTCGGTGATGACTCGATTCGGGGAGTTCATGAACGATATCCTGATAAAGGGTTCCACCAAAAGCGACGTTGATCAGTTGGGCACCCCGACAAACCCCCAAAACCGGTTTTTTTTGCGCCACAAACTCATTCAACAGTTCGATTTCATACCGATCACGAATTGCATCGCCGCTCCATTCAGGTTTCATCGGATCTTGGTGATAACTCTTGGGAGAAACATCGGCTCCCCCTTGCAAGACAAGCCCATCGAGTTCTGAAACAAGATCTTTCAGGCGGATTTTTGACTCGCCTGCGACAGAAGGGATCATGAACACCAAAGCCCCTTCTGACATGATCCAGTGGGCGAGGGATTGTTCGAGATAAAGAAGGGTTTTTCCCTTGAAAATTTTTATTTCAGGATCGCTATGAAAAAAAACAGGCGGATGCGCCGATTTTAAGAGGTTGCATGGAGGTTACATTCTCAAAATTAATTTTTAATAATCAATTTCATTTACCCGGTTTTTGAGAAAAATTCCGATCAATGAGTCATATATGAAAGCTACTCTTGGATGAACTGTTACTTTTTAGTCTTCGCAATATCTTTCACAACTCCTCCTCATAATCTTAAGAGGAGGAGTTATTTCCTTACAACGCCTCAGAAAAAATCTTCACAAAATCTTCTCGGGTACAAGTTTTTGGATTATTCTGATGACAGACATCCTGAATCGCAACATTGACCAACGCATCGAGCTGTTCTTTTTTAACCCCGGCCGCAGAAAGTTTTGCCGGAATTCCGATTTCTGTTTTTAACATCTCAAGCCAATTCAAGAATCCTTCCCCGGTCTGGTTTTTTAGTCCAACGGTAATCGCCATATTTCTGAATCGATCGGGAACTGCGGAAACGTTCATTTTTAAGGCATGATTGATCATGATTCCATTGGCAAATCCGTGATGAAGATCGGCAACGGTTGAAAGAGCATGAGCACAGGAGTGAGTCACTCCGAGCCCTTTTTGAAAGGCAACCGCTCCCATGAGAGAAGACATCATCATCAAACTTCTCGATTCGATATCTTTCGGATGGTGAACCGCTTGAGGCAAGCTTTGGGCGGCGAGGCGTAATCCCTCCAATGCAATTCCATCGCACATCGGGTGAAATCCTTTGGCGAGATACGATTCGACGCAATGGGTGAGCGCATCCATTCCGGTTGCGGCGGTGACCTTGGCTGGGAGATCCAACGTCAATTCTGGATCGGCAAAAACCGCTTTTGCAAGCAAGCGGGGTGAAAAAATGATTTTCTTTAAATGGGTGATATCGTCTGAAACCACAGCACTTCTTCCGACTTCTGATCCGGTTCCCGAGGTGGTTGGGAGCGCAATCCAATAAGGAATTTCTTTGTCGATGGGAAGTGCACCTGGTTTGTCATCTTCATAATCAAACAAATCTCCTGGATGATGAATCATCAGAGCGATCGCTTTTGCGACATCGAGAGCGGCGCCGCCCCCGAGTCCAACAATACAATCCGCATTTGAATTGCGATACGCCTCGACTCCCGCTTTCACCTGACTTTTTACCGGATTTCCCCAGATCTCTGAAAAGGTTTCGACTTTTAATCCGCTTCGTGAAAGAGAATCCTGAAGATTTTTGAAAAATTCGAGACCGATAATTCCGCGGTCGGTGACGATCAGGGGATGAGAAAGCTGATTTGATTTAAGATGATCGGCCACTTTTGATCGGCTGTTGGCACCGAAATGGATGAGGGTTGGAAAACTGAATTGATAGAAGGACATAAAGAATTCCTATGAAAAGGTCATCGTAATGGGAGGGGGGCCGCCGGGTCGCTCCTACGTATGACGAAATGGTTTTAGTTTAATCAAATAATCTCAAAATACCTCTGCAGCTCCCAATTGGTGACCGCGTCCTGAAACTGTCGCCATTCCCAGTTTCTCGTTCGAACAAAATGATCGACAAAAACTTCTCCGAAAATCTCTCGGGCGATTTTCGAATCGGAAAGTTTTTGGGTCGCTTCCTGCAAGTTTTTTGGAAGTCGAGTTGATTCTTGATCTTGATAGCCGCTTCCTGTCACCGCTTTGGTTTCGAGTTTCAGGTTTTTTTCAATGCCATAAAGCCCCGAAGCAAGGCAAGCAGCAACTGCGAGATAAGGGTTAATATCCGATCCGCAAATTCTGGCTTCGACTCGGGTCGATTTTGCACTTCCCGGGATGACCCGATAGGCGACGGTTCGGTTGTCGATTCCCCACGAAGCTTTGGTGGGAGCCCAATAGCCGTCGATGAGTCTTTTATAACTGTTCACCGTTGGCGCGACGAAAGGTAGAATCTCCGGAAGACATTGAATTTGCCCGGCGAGATAACTTTTAAAAAGATCGCTCATTTTATTCGGATCTTTTTCATCGTAGAAAAAATTCTTTTCGCTGTTTTTATCCCATAAGCTCTGATGGGCATGTCCGCTGCATCCGGGAAGGGTGGTGTTCCACTTCGCCATAAAACTCGGCATGATTCCGAATCGGTAGGCGATCTCTTTGGCGGACGATTTAAAAAGAACCGCCCGATCTGCCGCTTCGAGTGCATCGGAGAAAAGAATCGCCGCCTCGAAAACCCCTGGGCCGGTTTCGGTATGTAATCCTTCGAGGGGAACTCCAAATTGAAGAAGCTCATCCATTAATGCTTCAAAATAAGGTTGATTGAGACTCGAGCGGAGAATCGAATAACCAAACATTCCAGGCGTTAACGGTTCTAGTGAATTAAACTTTTTTTCTGCAAGAGATTGCGGGGTTTCTTTGAAGTTGAACCATTCAAATTCCAATCCAAACTTGGGAAAGAATCCCAAACCTTCCGCTTTGGCGATTGTTTTCCTCAAAAGCTGTCTGGGGCAGATTTCCAAAGGTTTTCCGGAAGATTCTTCAAAATTTCCCAAAAAGAACGGAACATTTTTATCCCACGGGACTTGGCGATAGGTGGCTGGATCAATTTTCACCAACGCATCCGGATAACCGGTATGCCAGCCGGTGAAGGTGGCGTTGTCGTAGCAAACATCGGCTGAATCCCAACCGAGAACGACATCGCAGAAGCCAAATCCGCTATCGAGCGCGGATAAAAACTTGTCTTTGTGAAGATATTTTCCGCGCAAAACTCCATCGATATCGGTAACGGCAACTTTTACTTTTTGATGTTCTGATTTTTTGATTTCTTCTTTGATTGTTTCAAGATTTTTTTTCATGGGGGGTTTCCATCATAATAATGTAGGGGGCGATCCGGCGGGTCGCCCCCTCCGAAAAAAACTAGACAGTGGCTGGTATTTCGTCATCCAAACCTTCTTCAGAGATCAATCCTTCTTCTGGAATCAGATGAAATTCCCGTTTTCGAATATCATGGGGAACTCTCAAATAGAACCATCCATATCCGGCGGCGAGAATTGCCCCATAAATCAAGGCAAGTTTCTGATTGTAGTAAATCATCGCTCCTAAACAGAAAATAGACAGTAGAAGAGAAAGGATCGGAGTAAACGGATAAAGGGGAACTTTATAGGGACGAGCTAAATTTGGCTCTTTTTGTCTGAGTCGAAGTAAAGAAAGAGTTGAAATGAGATAGAGAGTTAAAGCGCCAAAAACTGAAATGACAATAATATCTCCCGTTTTTCCTGTCAAAAGCGCGATCCCTCCCAAAAAGAGATTCACAAGAAGTGCGATAGCAGGAGTTTTTCTGTTTTTAAGGGTGGTTCCCAGAATTTTTGGGGCATAACCGACCCGGCCAAATTCAAAAATTGCCCTTCCGGCGACCAGAATAATTCCGTGAAAGGAGGCTAAAAGTCCAAAAACACCGATATAAATAAGTAAATGATACAAAAGGTGATTCTGCCCAAAAACAGCGCCAAGCGCCAAGGGGAGAGGAGAATCGGAGGTTTCAGGAGAACCAGGAACTTTGTAAACAATCGCTTCCCAACCTTGAACCCCGATCGATGAAAAGAAGACTAAAACTGCCAAGCCAACCAAGGTAAGCATTGCCCAGCCAAACCCTTTGGGTAAATCTTTTTGGGGATTTTTGGTTTCTTCGGCGACATTCGCAATTCCCTCGATGGCAAGATAAAACCAGATGGCAAAAGGGATGGCAGGTAAAATCCCTGACCAACCGTTTGGAAGTGGATTAGTTGAAAAAGTCTGCCATGAAAATTTTGGAAAGGTGGCTCCGGCAAAAATGAGAAGTTCAACCACTGCTAAAATGGTGATGAGAAGTTCAAAAATGGCAGAATGTTTTACCCCATAAATATTGAGCGCAGTAAAAACCGCATAAGCAACAAAAGCGATCGCCAAAGGATGAAATTGGGGATAGAGGGTATTAAAATAAGAACCGATGGCGAATGCAATCGCGGGGGGGGCAAAAACAAATTCGATGCATTGAGCAGCCCCTGCCAAAAAACCCAGATTAGATCCTAAAGCCCTATTTCCGTAAACGAAAGCTCCCCCTGCTTTAGGAATGGCGCAGGAAAGCTCTGCATAACTGAGAACAAAGGTGACATAGAGGATGGTGACCAGCACAAGAGCGGCAAGTAAACCATAAGGGCCGCCGGCAGGAAGACCCAAATTCCAGCCGAAATACATTCCGGAAATCACGTAACCGACTCCGAGTCCCCATAACATGATAGGGCCGAGTGTTTTTTTCAGTTGATGCGACATAGGCACCGCTCCTTTCGGATTTTTTAAAATAAAAACTCTGAACGGAAAAAGTTCGAGTTCAAAGGTTTTACTTCATTAGATCTCTTGCGTAAATCCAAATGGATGGTTCGACTACGCTCACCATGTCCCACTTTTACCCAATTGGGACACGACTTGAGCTTGCTCGCCTCGCTGAAGCTTCCGCGA
>CAZSRQ010000106.1:0-8008 GCA_964609335.1 uncultured Pseudomonadota bacterium | reverse complement strand
AATCACATTTATATTGAGAAAAAATCTCTCCCTTCTAAACTCATCCATCGGCTGAAGAGGTTGGCGACTTTTCATAATCCCGATTTCTATAAGGCCCAAGCGATGCGCTTCTCGACCTTTGGAAAACCGAGAATTATTTCTTGTGCAGAAGATTTTCCAAAACATATTGGTCTTCCTCGAGGGTTGTTGAATGAGATTTTGGAGCTTTTAAAGAAATATGAAATTGAAGCAAAGATCCAGGACGAAAGATATTCAGGAGTTCCCATCGATATTTTATTTCAAGGAACTCTAAGACCTATTCAGCAAGAAGCAGCCAATTCCCTTATTCAGGAAGATTTAGGAATCTTATGCGCCTCTACAGCCTTTGGAAAAACAGTGGTGGCAGCTTGGATGATTGCTGAAAGGAAAATCAATACGCTCATCCTGGTCCATCGAAAACAATTGATGGATCAGTGGAAAGAACGATTATCCTCATTTCTCAACATCCCCTCAAAATCGATTGGTCAGATAGGAGGAGGCAAAAATCGCCGTTCAGGACAGGTGGATATCGCAATGATCCAAAGCCTAAATCAGAAGAGAGAGCTGAAGGATCTGATCACGGAATATGGACAAGTAATCATCGATGAATGCCATCATCTCTCCGCTTTCAGTTTTGAACAGGTTCTAAAGCAAGCCAAGGTAAAATATGTTTTAGGTCTCACCGCAACCCTCAAACGCCAGGATGGACATCATCCCATTATTCTCATGCAATGTGGTCCGGTGAGATTTAAAACGGATGCAAGGAAACAAGCCTCAGAGCAAGTGCTGGAATATCAAGTTATCCCTCGATTTACAAACTTTCAAATGCCCGCAATCATTCATAAACCGAATATTCAAGAGATCTATTCCCATCTCATCAAGGATGAGCCAAGAAATGATTTGATCTTTGAAGATATCCTCAAAGCTTTAGAAGAAAAGCGCTCTCCACTCATCCTGACTGAGAGGACAGAACATTTGGAGTATTTAGCCGATCGTCTTAAAAACTTCGTCAAAAATCTTTTAATCTTTAGAGGCAGAATGGGAAGGAAACAACAAAAAGAGCTCTTGGAGAAATTAGCCTCCATTCCCGAAGATGAGGAAAGAGCAATTCTGGCTACAGGTCGCTATATCGGTGAAGGATTTGATGATGCAAGACTCGATACCCTATTTCTTGCAATACCGATTTCTTGGAAAGGAACCCTTCAGCAGTATGTTGGGAGACTTCATCGAATTCATGATCAGAAGAAAGTGGTGCAGGTTTATGATTATGCGGACATTCAGGTTCCAGTTTTAAGAAGGATGTACGGGAGAAGGCTAAAAGGATATAAAGCGATGGGGTATCAAATCCGAAATATGGAAAATAAAACGGAATCAATGAAAACACGAATAATAAAATATCTCCCGGAAGAGACAATTCAGTTTTAAAAATATTGCCTATGCAACCATAATTCACAAAGCTCAAGGGGCCACCATCGATGCCATCACCTGCGACTTGCGAAATCTATGGGAGCCGGGACAGGCTTACATCGCTTTAAGTCGGTTGAAGACCGGAAAGGGACTCACCTTGATGGGATGGGATGAAGCATCCATTCGGGTGGATCCTGAAGTTGTGGAGTTTCGTCAGAGACTGCAAAAAAGCGACTCGCTCAAACCTTTTTCCACTTAAGGAATCCTCTTATTGATCATTTTCATCTGTCAGTAAAACGTAGTATTTTAGTGAAAATTATCAAGGGACTCGAGAGTACAAAATTAGGTCAAATAGAAAAACTTGCCAACCCAGAAAGGACATTTTGATAATCTTCATTCCCTCTTGCCTTCCACCTCTTTTCTCGCTAGGTTTTCCTGCCATGACTCAAGGCCTTCATTCTTTAGAAAATTATCCCACAGCCATTCCAGTTACCGTCGATAAAAGCCATATCATCACGATTGGTGAGAGGCTTTATACGGAAAGCATCGAGCTGGTTCGAGAATTGGTGAATAATGCCTATAATGCCGATGCGACCCGGGTTGATGTTCAAATTAATGAGGACGAAATCGTCATCCGGGATAATGGAATGAGAATGGATCTGAAAGGGTTAAAGCAATACTTCAGCATCGGTTCCAATGAAAAAAAGCATCACCCTAAATCCTCCCGATTGCGCCGCGATCGAATCGGCCAATTTGGAATTGGAAAATTCGCCAGTTTAACCGCCTGCAGACAGTTTGAAGTGATCACCCAAAAAGGGGATTTTCATGCCCGAGTGACTTTTGACCGGGAGGAATGGGAAAGCTCCTCCCACCAGTGGGAAATTCCACTCCAAATCCTTCCTTTAGATTCTAGTTTGGGAGAAGGAACAACCGTGGTTCTTCGAAGTTTGGTCCGACAATTCGATCTGGAGGAGGTCCGTCGAAGGCTTTTGGAAAGTGTCCCTCTTAAAGCCCCAGATTTCGAGGTTTTCTTGAATGGACAGAAGGTTCATCCTCGATATTACACCGGCCATAAGATTCCCATTATGGAAGGAACTCCGTTTGGACCGATTGTCGGAGAGATCATTATTCTCCCTTTATCCCAAGTCTTTGATGAAGAAGCCGGGATTGAAATCAAAGTCAAGCAGGTGACGATTTGCCGAGAGAGTGCGGGTTTGGAGAATTCGCGAGAATTGTTAGAGCGGATGCGAGGGGAATTGCACGCAGATTTTCTTCCGGTAACGAGCGATCGAACCAGCTTTATCAAAGATAGTCCGGAGTACCTTGCCTTTTCAGAAAAATTTCAAAAGATTGTTGCCGAGGTTAAACAAATATTCGGCAAACTCTCCGGTCGGCAGGAAAAAAGAAAGGCCTCTCGTGCCTTGAATGAGGCGTTGGACCGGATTACCTCCGCCCTTCTCAAAAACCCCGAACTTGCCCCTTTTGGGATGTTACCCTTGGGAGATAAAGAAGGATCGGGAAGCAAAGGAGCTGAAGAGTCACAAGCTGCGAAATCGATTTCCGATTCTGAAAAACAGAAGAAAGAAAAACAAGCTTCAAAGAAGAAAAAAGTAAAGGTAAAACCTTTAAATCCGGATGTGGTCATCAAGCGATTTCGGATGGGATCTTCCAAAGTGGTTTGCTGTTTGGATCATTTTGGGCCGGAGGGACTCGAGTGTCAAAGCGAGGGAAATATCATTTATGTCAACCGGGATCATCCTCTTTATCTTCATGCGATGAAAAGCCCAACTACTTACATTTTGCATATTGCCCGCCTGCTCGCTCAAGAGCTCACACTTATGACTCACCCTTCAACCGCTCGCCAGGCATTCTTAAGGCAAAGCAGACTTTTAAAAGATGCTTTTACTGATTTGAAATCGAGTGAAAATGCCTTCCAAGAAAAAAATGTGGCGGCTGCAAATTGATTTTTAAATTGTTTTTATATTCCTGATTACATAAATGGAAAATCAAGATGAGACAAATTTTCA
The DNA here is from genome assembly GCA_964609335.1 of uncultured Pseudomonadota bacterium. Classification (GTDB taxonomy): domain Bacteria; phylum UBA10199; class UBA10199; order JADFYH01; family JADFYH01; genus CAZSRQ01. Next base: position 4,556 of record CAZSRQ010000106.1, on the reverse strand, counting down.
AATCAGAAAAAGTTCCCGAGAAGATGCAAAATCGATTTAATGCCATCACCGCTCTTACTGATAAATTCTGCCGGGAAAATCTCAGTAAGGAATTCGCGCAGCTTGCTAGAAAAGCAACCGCCGTTCTTTGTCGAAAACAGAATTCTCCTCTCATCAAAGGGGATCCTCAAACTTGGGCTTGTGGAATTATTTACGCCATAGGATCTGTGAATTTTATCTTCGACAAATCCCAAGAATATTATACCAGCGCGGCTGACCTATGCAGTGCGTTCAATGTAAGCAAAAGCACCGCTTCCGCAAAATCCAGAATAATTCATGATCTTTTAAAGATAGGACCGATGGATCCCAATTGGTTTTTGCCAAGCAAGATGGATGAAAACCCTATAGCTTGGTTTATTTCAGTGGATGGCTTCTTTGTGGATGCCCGTCAGGCTCCTCCAGAGATTCAAGAGATCGCTTATGCGAAAGGAATTATTCCTTATCTGCCATATGCCAAAAACAAAGAGGAAGACAGGGAGTGATAAAAGTAGAAGAGAAAAGCCTAAAGTCCATTGTAGGGGATGAAATTTACCGGGTTTGGTTAGAGATGTTGACCATTCTTGCCCCTCACTCCAGAACGCATCGATTGGCCCCTCTGGTTGCGGGAATGCTGCAATTTGCAACTCATCTGGCCTATGATCGATCTAAGGACTCGCCTTCCGAAGAAGGATCGATTGCCCATTTCTTGATCCTTGCTTCGGAAGAACCCTATGAAGAAGAGCATATGCGCGATCTCAGAAAAATCGTCGAATCTTTTTTTAGGGAAGCGAAAGTGCCTTACGAAAAGCGAAATTCTCGGGGACAAGGATACAGCATTGCTGAAGCAGTTGTTCAGGAATTTCTCCATTGGGAAGATATGCCGTGGGAATAGCCTCGGAGATTAAAACAAATGTTTAAGAAGCCTCTTTTTTACTTGGAAGAAGACGAAGAAAATCTACAAGAGCCATCTCAAATAAATCCTCAAGATGTTATCGAAGATTTGGAAAGACGAGGATATATCTGGATGGATGATGAAGAGAATCCAGAAGAGGAGATAGAGGAAAGAAAAGCAGTTCCCTTAAATTTGAATCAACAAAAGCTGACCGATTATTTTGAAGAACGAATCGAGCTCAACCCTGATTTGCTCCGCGCTTTCAGAGAAGAGAAAGAATCTGAAAATCCCAATTATCCCCTCTTGAGGAGGTATTTCAAACAGGCAAATCCCAATTTAAAATCACTGATTCTCTTTGGCCTCGAACAAGATCCCACCGATGATTCTTTATTAATAGATCTCTCTTTCTTTGATGAGTTTTGCCCCAATTTAACCGAACTGACCAAAGCTTATCTTACTGCCTGTGAAAAAGAAGAAGATCTTGAACATTTCGAGAAACTTGCTCGAGACTTTTATTTCAACACAGCTCACTCAGGCTATGATGCGTTTTCAGAACTCTATGATCAAAGTGTTCCAGAAAAGAAGATGATTATTGAAAAACTCATGAAAGAAGACGAAAAAGAGTCCAAAACAATAATCTATTTTTAAAAGAGTGCAGCTCGGACTGGCTCAACAAAAGAAATCATAAAGCAAGAGATGCAAAGAGAAGTTTGGAGTCGATGAGGTAGCAAGAAATGTCCAAAACAGAAGATCAAATAAAAAGAATAGAATTGATCTTAGGTAAGGAAGATCCCGAGGTGAGCGATTCTACATTGCAAACCTATCTAACCTACTTAAAACAGCAGATTGAGTTTCCATGCGAACTTACTGGAATTGAGGACTTCGGTTGGGAAGAGTACTATGTCTTTGGGCCAGGGGATAAAAAGGAATACGAGCAACTCAAGAAAACCCAAGCTTCCTATACTGACCGGTTCAATTTAATTTCGATGCTTGATGAGATCGATGAAGAGATCGGCCTCTTGGGAAAAGTGCAGCGCATTTCCGATAAAAAGAAATTTACCCTGCCTCTGGCAGACTTGAAAGTTACTAACAAAAAATCTAAAAATTACCAATTGCTCGATGATTATTCGGTTTGGTTCGTGAATTATCGATGATGAGAGCTTAAAACAATCACTTTCCTCCCTTCAGTTCCGCCAACATATTGCAAAAGAGCGCCCCTTGCTCAATCGCATCCTCCAATGCCCGATGAGAATGAGAAAGAGGATTAAACCATTTCTTCGGCATATTCCTCTTGGTGGCCTTGCGATAATCAGTTTTGAGTAAGGCCATCGCCAAGGTTTTAATATCCAAGGCGGAATGAGAAAATGGACTCTCACCCGTGAAACGGATCAGATACCAATAAACGAACATGAAATCATACGAAGCAGGATAACCAACGAAGACTGGAGTCCCAGGCAATCCTTTTAGCCAGGCAAGATAGTCCTTCATCACTTTTCCCGGAGGCTGCAAATTATCACGACAGACCTTCCAGGCCTCCGACTGATTTTGCCACCATTCCATGGTTTTAGGGTTTGGGGTCGCATGAGGAAGGGTTTCCAAGTTGGCAGTAAACGTGCTGATCAAAGTTTTGTCGGCAAGGTAGGCGGCGGATCCGAAACTGAGCATGGAATTCATACTTGGGATGGGGCCGTCGGCTTTCACATCAGTGCTGACGTAGACTTCAGGTTTAGATGACATCACAGTTTCTTTAAATAAAGGTTTATCTTGTCAATGATTTCAATAATGCGTGCGGGCGCTTCTCCCATTTTTTCGCGTTTCAGGAAATGTTCCCAATAAAGCTGCAGACGGCTCAACTCTTCGTCTGCAAACTGAATTGAAGTTGTGAAAGGGATTTTACGATTTGCGAATGTCTCTTGAATGCATTTCTTCAATTGCTTCGGCTTAAGGTCATGCTCCATTAATTTGAGGAGATCGTAGTAATCCTTCATCCGCGTATTTTGGCCCCGCTTTTTGATGGCTATTTGCAGCTTCTCGGCAAAAACGGTTTCGGGTGGGTAAACAAGAAGCGAAAATGATTCGCCGAAGATAGGTTTCCCCTTGTATTGCAAACGTTGAAGGGGGATTTTGACGGCATTCACCACATCGCCAATTGCCATGTCCATCCGCACAGTGCCTCTCATTTTCCCAAGAAGAAAGGGAGAAATCATCCGAATTCCGGGATGATCCATTTCAGGATGGATCAACGGTTCAGCTTTAATCTCTTTCCAGAGGATCCCATCCTCGACAGGAATATTCAAAACAGAGTGGATGATCTTTACGACTTCATCGACTCGGTTACTTATCTCTCGGATCGAAAAATCGAGATCTTTGGTCTTGCGATCCGAATCAATGAGATAACTGAGCAAAGAGCCTCCCTTGAAAATGAACTTTTCCGCGTAAGGAGATTGGCTCAGGCGATAAAGAAACTGCTCGGCACCAAGGCGATTCAGCAGCAACTGAAAATCGATTTTTTTCTCTTTAGCAAGGTTGAGGAGTCGGGCTTGAAGGCTCGCGATATTGATCGACATAAATTACTCTTCTGCCAGTAGAACCGTGACTATTTGATCCAGAGGTTTCTTAAGCCTTCTAGCGTAGTCGCAGAGTTTCTGAACATCCTTATCTTTTCTCTTGAGATAACCTTTCAGGGCCTTTAGGGCAATTTCTTCGGTACTATACTTAAAAGCATCTACAATAGTTTTTTCGATATTATAAATTCTCACCACACGCTTTCCAAAATAGTGCTTCTCGATTCCCAACTTATAAGAGATGCCAGAAGGCCGAATGATTCGATACCGGGGATTGCGGATCACCTTTGAGGCGGGAAGAGCGATCCAAATTTGTCGTTCTTCTGCATCGGTAAGGTTATAATAAGTCAAAGCCGAGATCCCACAAATTACTGCTTCTGGATAGAGAGTACATGCAGCGATATATTTTTTCAAAGGATCAGTCAGCCAATCTAGATAGTGGGTATAAACTCCATGCTCCGTTCGAAATAGCTTTTCGCTTGCAGTAAGCCTGGAGAGAGTCATTGGGTTAATGCCGATCTTTTTGGCTTCACCGAGTGTAATAAAAGTATTTTGATTCAGGAATTTCATGAGCTTATCCATCCCTCTATCTTCTGTTAATAATGTAACAAAGTAAAGTTGAATTGTTATATTCTTAACAACTCAAAATAAATGAATTTACAATTTTGGCAGGAAAGATTGTGAAACTAATTTGACACGAATCTAATATTGCGTCAGTTTAGTTTCGGAGGTCTCAAGTAGCGATTTTGAGAGATTCATATACCCAGGAGGCAGGTTGAAAATAATGTGGTGACATAAGGAGAAGGTCAGAAGGTCGATTTCATCCAAAAAATTGCCAACCCAATGCCAACCCTGCAGGGTTATTTTGATTGATTTTCGAGTATTTTGTTGTTTTATGTTCAATCTAAATTTGTTGATTTTTCTCGTTTAAAATCAATGGGTTGCTTTAAGTTTTTGAAATTGCTGAAAATATTCAAAAGGGGGTTTTTCTAATTCGCAATCAGAAGGTCAGGGGTTCGATCCCCCTCGTCTCCATCTATATATATATGATACGGAGTTGCCGGCTTTTATCTTTTCCAAAG
>CAZSRQ010000105.1:0-8008 GCA_964609335.1 uncultured Pseudomonadota bacterium | reverse complement strand
GGGCTTTCGACCTCCAAAATTTTCTGCTTGTCACCTAATTTCAAATTCAAATGGGCAACGATCGTATCCGCCAACCGGGCAGGATCATCAATCACCGCAACCGATGAAAGCATTTCAGGTGGAATTCTTTTGTTCAGTTTTACATAGGTTTCAAAATTCGATTTGATCGAACGCATGAGAGCTTCAACTTCAACGGTCACTTCACGATTTTCATTGATCTGCTCCACCTCAACCAAAAAATGGGATTCATGCGGAATATAACGCAAAATTCTCGCCCGCTTTCGCCCTTCGACGAGAAGCTTTACCGTTCCATCAGGCAATCGGAGAAGTTGGATAATCGTTCCGAGAGTTCCAATCTGATAAATATCTTCCTGTTTCGGATCATTTGTTTTTGCATTTACCTGGGCTGCGAGAAGAACATCTTTTTCAGAATTCATCGCTTCATCAAGCGCATTGATGCTCTTTTCTCTCCCGACAAAAAGTGGAACCACCATGTGGGGGAAAATCACAATGTCTCTAAGCGGGAGAAGCGGCACAATCTTCACATTCGGCCCGGTAGGAGTCGGAAGATTCGGTGTACCCGGAGGATTTTGGTTGTCTTGATTTTCCATATTTTTATCTTTCAATGTAGGGGCGATCGCATCGGGTCGCCCTTATATTCGCTTATTGGGAGATCACGTGGGATCACCGCTACCACTTATGCAGATTCCGCTTTCTTCTCGTAAACAATCAGTGGAGCCTCTTTTTTCGTAAAGACATCTTCATTGATGACGACTTCACGAATATTGGTCTGCGAAGGAATGTCATACATAATATCAAGCATCACATTTTCCAGAATCGCTCTCAAACCGCGAGCCCCTGATTTTCGTTTGATCGCCTCTTTTGCAATCGCCATCAAAGCCCCGGGAGTAAATTTGAGTTTTACTTTTTCAAACTCAAACAACTTTTGATACTGCTTAACTAAGGCGTTCTTTGGCTTTGTCAAGATGTCGATCAAAGTTGCTTCATCTAATTCACCCAAAGTTGTGATGACCGGCAAACGTCCGATAAACTCTGGAATTAATCCAAACTTCAAAAGATCTTCCGTTTGGACTTCGGCCAGAAGTTGACCAATTTTTTTCTCATGCTTCGGTCTGATTTCAGATCCAAATCCGAGATTTTTTTCACTCAAACGTCTTTGAACCACATCTTCCAACCCGACAAACGCCCCGCCACAGATGAAAAGGATATTGGTTGTATCAATCTGGATATACTCTTGTTGTGGATGTTTTCTCCCCCCTTTCGGTGGAAGATTCGCGACGGTTCCTTCAATAATTTTTAATAAGGCCTGCTGAACCCCTTCACCGGAAACATCGCGCGTAATGGACGGATTTTCAGACTTTCTCGAAATTTTGTCGATTTCATCAATGTAGACAATTCCCCGCTCTGCTTTCGCTTTATCGTAATCAGCCGCCTGAAGAAGATAGAGGATAATATTCTCGACATCTTCACCGACATAGCCCGCTTCCGTCAAAGTGGTTGCATCGGCAATGGTAAATGGAACATTCAAAATTTTTGCCAATGTTTGCGCGAGCAAGGTTTTTCCGGTTCCGGTAGGACCGATTAAAAGGATGTTCGATTTTTGAAGTTCAACATCTCCCGCCTGCTTCGCCTCAATTCTTTTATAATGATTATGAACTGCTACCGCGAGGATTCGCTTGGCACGCTCTTGTCCGATGACATATTCATCGAGGATTTTCTTGATTTCGACCGGCTTTGGAACTCCCGATCTTGTTTTTAACAACTCTTGCTTACTCTGCTCTTCTGCAATGATATCATTGCACAATTCAATACATTCATCGCAGATATAAACGGTAGGGCCGGCAATCAGTTTTTTCACTTCCCGCTGGGATTTGCCACAAAAGCTGCAACTCAAATTGGTTGGGTCATCATTGAAGGTTTTAGCCACTTTTACACTCCTTTAGAGGGGAAAAACTGAAGAAAATGAACGTTTTTCCCTTCTTTCAAGTATTGTCCGAATTTGAATAGCTGTCAAGAAAGTGAAAGGTAATATGAAAAATTTATTATAGCGCGGTGCAATATAAAAACCGGATGGAATGATTTTTTAAAATAAATCTTACCTGCATCTGGATTGAATTAGGCGCGGATAAACAAGAAGAGAAAAATATCAGATCTCTTGCGTAAATCCAAATGGATGGTTCGACTACGCTCACCATGTCCCACCACTGTTACCCAATTGGGACACCCTGAGCTTGTCGAAGGGTCATTTTGGATGATTGACGCAAGAGATCTAATATTTTTCAAAAAAACAAAATCTTCATCCATAAAAAAGAGAGAAAAAAATATCAGGATTAAAAAGGGAAAAAAACTTTAGGAAACCGATTTCTTTTTCTCTTTTTCGCGATAGTTCACCACCTCATCGATGATTCCGTAATCTTTCGCTTCTTGGCCACCCATATAGTAATCCCGTTCGGTATCTTGCTGGATTTTTTTCAGTGTCTGTTTGGTATGCTTGGCCAAAATATTATTTAACTCTTCTCGCAATCGTAAAATCTCCCTCGCCTGAATATCAATATCGGTTGCCTGTCCCTGAAAACCACCGAGCGGTTGATGAATCAAGATTCTCGAATGGGGAAGTGCAAATCTTTTCCCCGCAGTTCCTGCTCCCAAGAGAAGTGCTCCCATCGAGGCAGCCTGTCCGAGACAGAGAGTCGAGACATCCGGCTTTACATATTGAATCGTATCGTAAATGGCGAGGCCGGCAGTCACCGATCCACCGGGAGAATTGATATAGATATGAATATCTTTTTCAGGATCTTCACTTTCCAAAAAGAGCAGTTGGGCAATAATGAGATTGGCGACAGTGTCATCGACCTGACTTCCGAGAAAGATGATTCGATCTTTTAAGAGACGAGAATAAATATCATAAGCTCTTTCGCCCCGGTGAGTCTGTTCAATAACCATTGGAACTAACATGCTCATTTTGATCTCCTGAAAGTTTAAGAGACTGCTTCACTGAAATTACGCAAATTCTTTGGAGAGCGCGTAAGATATTTGTTTAAACTTAAATCTCTTCGTTTGACAAGATTTAAAACCCTATTCGTCTTTCACATTCGAGACTGAAAGAAGAAACTCATAAATCTTCTCTTCCAAAATCTGGCTTTGAAGCATCGGAATCATTTTGTTCTCATGATAATAACGCTCCACCACCTGCTCTGGCTGTCCGACTGATTGGGCAATTTTACGAAGATGATCATGAATCTCTTCATGGGTAATGGAAATATTTTCAAGCTTTGCCACCGCCTCAAACAGGAAAAATGCTCTCACACGACGAATCGCTGCGTCTCTATTTTCAGCTCGGAAATTCTCTGGTTGCACATTGACCTGTTCCAGAGTCAATTTCTGCTGGGCAAGCTGACCCTTGAAATTTTCGAGCATGATATTCAACTCTTGCTCGACCAACGCTTCCGGGATTTCGAAAGAATGTTTTGCAATCAACGCATCGACAATCTGATTCAAAAGCGAAACTTTCGCCTGCTGCTCTTTATGATTTTTGGCATGTTCTTTAATTTTATTTTTGATCTCTTCAAGCGACGTAAAACTTCCCAACTCTTTTGCAAAATCATCATCCAACTCTGGAAGTTTTTTCTCTTTGATATCATTCAAGGTAATCTGAAAATCAGCTTTCTGACCGGCGAGCGTTGCATGACCATAGTCTTTTGGAAATTCAACCTGGATGGTTTTTGTTTCTCCCTTTTTCATTCCGACAATTCCCTGCTCGAAATCGGGAAGAAATCTTTTTTGCCCCAACTCCACACTCACCGCCTGACCTAATCCACCCTCAAACGCTTCACCATTCAGTGTTCCAGAAAAATCGATCAAGGCAATCTGGCCGGAGACAATCGGCCCATCCCCTTCAAAAGGAACAATTTGAACCTGTCTTTCACGTAAAACTTCCAACTCTTTTGAAATCTCCTCTTCAGTCGGCTCAGCCGAAGGTTTTTTTAGGGCAATTCCTTTGTAATCTTTTAATTCAACGGTTGGGCGAATCTCAACTTCAGCGACATAATGAATTCCTTCACCCGCTTCTTTTTTTAGATCGCTGATTTGCGGGGGAGCAACCGGCTCAAAACTCTGGTCTTTTAAGGCAAAAAGATAACTATCTTCAATCAAGCTGGAAAGAACTTTGGATTCCGTTTCATCTTTATAATAGCGTTCCAGAACCGAACGGGGGGTTTTCCCTTTTCGAAACCCTTTCATCGCCACTTTTTTATTCAGTTTTTGATAAGCTCCATCGAGTGCCTGAAGATATTTTCCCTCGGAAATTTCAACGAATATTTTTTTCTTGATAGGGCTGATTTCTTCGACTTTTTTAACTTTCATAGAGGATCCTTTTTTTAACTATTAATAAGACAAGTGCCGAGGGGGGGACTCGAACCCCCACAGGAAACCCCACTGGATCCTAAGTCCAGCGCGTCTACCAATTCCGCCACCTCGGCAGACTCAAATCTTCGCGGCGGAGGATGAGAATGGGCCATGCAGGGATCGAACCTGCGACCCAGCGATTAAGAGTCGCTTGCTCTACCAACTGAGCTAATGGCCCAAAACTTAGAATTTCTTCTTTTCTATTTTTAATACAAATTTTCGGATTGAAAATAGAAACGAGCCCATGGATGTAGCGAAAAGGAACTTCGAAGACAAGAGGAAACTTAAAATGAGACGAAGAGCCCGCCGATCTTCATTTTCTTGATTTCAAACCTTTTTTTCGATCGCAAACCGGAAATCCGACTCTTACCTCAATGAAACATCGATAAAACGCCTTATTCGGCTGGCACAAAATCTGCTTTTACAATGGGAGTCGTTCTAACTCCCTCCACCAATAGGGAGAGAAGCGGTCTGTTCTCTCCCTTTTCTTAAAGTGGGATTTAAAAATTGGAGAATAAAAATGAATAAAGAAGAAAAATTAAACTATCAAAACTTTATCCCGCTTTTATTTAAGGAAATTCCCGAATTCAAGAAAACAGCTTCAGAATATTCCAATTGTAAAAAACAATTGTCTCCTGAAATTATATTAGGGGATCTAACCCAATTTATTATCGAAGAGTGTTACCAGTTCAATCTCACTCAGCAACAATCCAACAGTCATCATCAAAGAATTCGAAGCACTTTGGACTTTTTGGAAAAAGGGATGAACTCCAGCGATTCAAAAATCCACGAATTGATTTCGGTTTATTTTTTGGAAAATCTTTTGGGTGAAGAACACTACGAACAGATCCGGGAAATGCTCGGGCCAAACTTGAGAGAAGAGCTGAGAACCTGGGAGTAAAACCACTACCGTAAAGCTTTTGCTATTCGATCAAAATCCCCCCACCCGCTTCCCCTTCATTGAAAAGGGGAAGCGAAACTTTCAGTCAGGGGACGCCATCCAACCATAGGATAAATGCTACCTCGATGGGGATCAAAAATAGTTGCGGATTTTTTTCATGCGATTATTCAGTTTTTTATTCAGGATAGAATATGCGTAATAATTACAAGCTCATACCGAAACATGGTGGCTATCGAAAACTCCGCAGTTTTCAATCGGCTCAAGCCGTTTACGACGCAACGGTTATTTTTTGTAACCGCTTTATCGATAAACGCTCACGCACCCATGACCAAATGGTGCAAGCTGCAAGAAGCGGCGTGCAAAATATTGCCGAAGAGAGCATCGCCTCGGCCACTTCTAAAAAAACCGGTTTGAAATTAAATAGGGACTTAAAGAGGATTTATTATTTAAATCACTCACCTTACGCGATTTCTGTAGATTTCAAACTTTTATAGTTCTTCTCACGCTTTCACAACTCTCCCTCACCCGCTCCGTCGCTAAAGCTATGGTGCGTCAGCGACCCTCTTAATCTTAAGCGGGGGAATCTAACGCCCCTCCTCTTAATCTTAAGGAGGTTGGGAGGAGTTGTGAAAATGTTGATAAGGCTCATAATGCGCCGTTCATTAGAAATCGCGTAAGGTGAGTTAAGGGCACCTCTAAAAACTCAAATGTATGGTTCGACTACGCTCACCATGTCCCTATAGCTTATTGATTTCCTGGGTGGGACATCCTGAGCCTGTCGAAGGATCATTGAGAATCATGAGTTTTTAGAGGTGCCCTTAAATAAAAAGATAAAAGTGACGGAAAAGAATCTTCATTCTTTTAGATAAAGCAGAAGTCGTGCCAAGAAATTATCCGAGAAGATGTCGACAGGAAAACGCCTAAAACAATAGACTTCAAATCCGGTGTTCACTTAAAAGATGAGAGCGAGATAAAAAAACAGTTCGAAAATCGAACGAAGAGAATTATTGGGTATGAATTTCGGTCAAATTCCTCTTCACCCGCTTTCCCTTTTTAAAAAAGAAAAAGCGGAGTTTTTGAAGAGGATGCCTTTCCAATGAATTGGATACAGATTACTCGAAACCTATCAAAAATAGTTGCGGATTATTTTAAATCATCGAACAATTATTTTTCTCCAAGTCCCCCCGCCCTTGAGGGAAGGGGGTTAGGGGGAGGGTGACATTTGGTGCACTTTTATCCAACAAGCGTTTTTTTACCTCTTTCCTACTCCGCTGGAAGATCTTTGGTGTCAGATGACACCTTCAACTTTTATCTCCCCCTTCACTCTGGCACAAAACCTGCTTTGTCTTTCAAGCATGACCACTCTTTCATCCCCCGAAAAACTTTCCCCCTGGGAAAGAGTCAAACAAGCAATGTTCGAATCTTCTGAAAAAGAATCGAGCAAACCGTTCAAAGAAAGATTGAAGGAAGAAGCCACAATCCCTTTCCATCTCTACAAAGGAGCCGTTCAGGGAGGACTAAAACTTCTAGAATCAGGCAGCGGACTCAACGGAATCAAAACCTCCCTTCAAGACCTTCACCAGATCAACACCAACCGAACTCAATTCGAACAAAATAAAAAACAGCAAAAAGAAGCATTCATCGAATTCGGAAAAGAAACTGTTCAATACGGAAAAGAATTTTATCAAGATCACAGAAAAAAACTTCACGAATTATGGGATGGAGTCACCCATACCGCTTCTCAAAAAGCGGTCGATTTTATCAAGCTCCCAAGAAAAGAGCAGGCGGAAATTGTTGGGAGTCTTGCTCCGGATGTCGCTTTCTCAGCCTTGGGAATTGAAGAAGCGGCAATGCTGACTCAAGGGGAAAAAGTTGCAGCTGCTTTGGTAAAAGAAAATCCGGCTTCTGAAAAAATTAAGGCGAGTATTTTTTTGAAGTTTGATAGGGAGAGAAAGGTTTGGACGACGCCGGCGGGGTTGGAGTATGGAGTTGATAGAAAATACGGCACACATGTAAAACATGTATTAGCGCACCTAAAACCCGATCCCAATAAAAAAATGCATACGGTTTTCAATGTTGAAAAACAGAAACTACTTCCACTCATTGATGAAGCATGGTTGAAAAGAGCAGACCCTATTCCAGCTAAATCTCGAAATATTGATGTTTATAGGGTAAATATGAATCGAATAGTAGGAACTCAAGGGGAAACAGATGCACAAATCGTTGTTTATAAAAATACGAATAGGGTTATCTCGTCTTATCTTTGGAAGGAAAAATAATAATGAAAGAAAAATTTAAAACTGATTGTCCAATTTGTGCCTTTCACGACGGTGAGGGAGTTATTGATCATATTTTAATTAAAAAACTGAATCTCGAAGCCTACGTCTGCGACGAGTGCAATGCCTGCTGGTTTAAAAAAGAAGATATTTCTGCTGAGGCGAATTCGTTTGTAGAGTTTGGACTTTTTATGGAGAGTAAAGGGTTAACAGAGGCACCTTCCGAGGTGACTTTTCTGAATTAATCCCCCCTCTTAAGATAAGAGGGGGTTAGGGGGTGATACCCAATTCTTGCTCAATCTTTCTCAACACCGCATCCATCGATTGCAGCACCTCATGATTCCAAAATCTTGTGAATTTTAATTGGTGAAATTGTTTTCTTTTTAATTTACCCCAGAGTGCTTGC
>CAZSRQ010000104.1:0-8060 GCA_964609335.1 uncultured Pseudomonadota bacterium | reverse complement strand
AAAATGTGTGGAATTGTCGGTTATATCGGTGAAAAAGATGCCTCTAAAATCATTCTCGATGGGCTAACCCGTCTTGAGTATCGCGGATATGATTCTGCCGGAATCGCGGTTTTGAATGGCGCAATTCATATCAAACGATCCGAGGGAAAACTGAATCGTTTAAAAGAGCTTCTTGTCCAAGACCCGCTTCCCGGAGTGATCGGAATTGGCCATACCCGCTGGGCAACCCATGGCAGACCTTCTGAGGCGAATGCCCATCCCCATCGTGCCGGATCGATTGTGGTGGTGCATAATGGGATCATTGAAAACTACCTGGAACTTCGCGAAGAACTGATCGAGCAGGGATGCGAATTTCACTCAGAAACCGATACCGAAATCGTGGCACATCTGATCAATAGCGATTTGCAAAAAGGAACGCCAATCTTTGAGGCATTTCAGAAAACGCTGCAAAAAATCCGGGGTTCTTATGCGCTGGTGGTGATCGATGAAAAAGACCCCGATCATCTCTACGTTGCCCGCTATCAAAGCCCGCTCGTTTTGGGGGTGAGCGAAAATGAAAATTTTGTGGCGAGCGATGTTCCGGCGCTTCTCCCCTATACCCGCAAGGTGATCTTTTTGGAGGATGGGGATCGAGCGATTGTCAGCAAAAAAGATATCCGGATTTTTGATTCCAAAAATGAAAAAGTAGATCTTCCCATCAAGGAAATCAGTTGGAGTCTCGATCAGGCGGAAAAAGGAAATTACAAACATTTCATGCTCAAGGAGATTTTTGAAACTCCAAGAGCCTTCACCGATACGCTTCGCGGCAGAATCAATCCGGCGACCGGAGAGGTTTTTCTGGAAGGAATGGAAAGTATCGTAGGGGAGCATGGCCATGCGCCCTTACGACTAAACAAAATCTACATCATCGCCTGCGGAACCAGCTATCATGCGGCACTCATCGGAAAGTTTTACCTGGAAGAATTCGCGAAAATTCCGGTTTTTGTCGATATCTCCTCGGAGTTTCGTTACCGAAATCCGATTCTTGATTCCCAAACTCTTCTGATCGCGATTTCCCAATCCGGTGAAACCGCGGATACGCTCGTTGCCGTGAAAAATGCCAAGACAAAAGGGGCAAAAATTTTATCGGTTTGCAATGTTGTGGATGCAAGCATTCCGAGAGAATCCAACGCCGTACTCTATACGAGAGCAGGACCCGAGATCGGGGTTGCAGCGACAAAAACATTTATTACCCAAATTGAGGCACTTCTTTTGATCGCTTTGTATTTTGGACAGAAGAAAGAGCTCGATGCTTCCCAAGTCCAGAAGTTTACCCAAGAGATGTCTTCTCTTCCCCCAAAAATAGAAAAAATTTTAAAACAGTATTCTGAAATCCAGAAAATCGCTGAGCAGTTTAATCACTCTCATTATTTCTTATTCATCGGACGGGGATATGAATACCCGATTGCCCTAGAGGGAGCACTGAAGCTGAAAGAAATTTCCTATATTACTTCCGAAGGGTATGCCTCCGGGGAGTTGAAACATGGCCCGATTGCGATGATCGATCATCAAACACCGGTGATTGCGTTGATTCCCAAAGATCAATCTTATGAAAAAATGTTTTCGAATGTACAAGAAGTGCTTGCTCGTGACGCCGCATTAATCGCCATCGCGACTGAAGGGGATGAGCAAATTTCCAAAAAAGCAAAAGTAGTTTTTTATGTTCCTGAAACGTTGCCGGTTTTTTATCCGCTTCTTACGGCAATCCCGTTGCAGCTTTTGGCCTACAAGATTGCCGATCTTCGTGGACACGATGTCGACCAGCCGAGAAATTTGGCGAAGAGTGTGACGGTGGAATAGTGGTGTCCGAACAACCTAGTTCCGAAATGGCCAAAACTGATTCCCGTTACACTGTTTCCAGCAAAAATCGACTGCACGTCGCTGCATTCGACATTCAAAATAGCAGTCAGCTTTTGTATAAGTTTTCGTCGGATCCATCTGTTTTTCCAATTCTTCGATCAGAGCCTGATCTTCTGGAGTAATCAATTTGCTTCGATCTCTTTCCTGCTCTTCTTGAGCAAAGGCAGAAATAGATAAAAAGATAAGGATGAAAAAAAAGAAGATAAAGTTTGAAGTTCTCAGGTTTCCAACTTTGTTCATTGATAACCTCCCATATGGTTCTATTCTATCATCCTTACTGGAGTGAAAAAATAAAAATGAAAACGGCTCTTTGCTAGAACTGTTAATCCCTGCTAAAAAGAGTAGTCGGTTGCCAATTTTTTTTTAGAAAAAGGAATAAAAAATGATTTTTTTTATCTTCAAAGTGGTTATTTCAGGGGTTCTAATTGCACTGATTAGTTCTCTCGCCAAGTCTTACTCTCGTTGGGCCGCATTATTGACAGCACTTCCTTTGATGACCTATCTTTCCCTTTTTTGGATTTACTTTGAAAATATAGATTTAAACTTGCTTGCGGATTACACGCGAGATGTTTTCTGGTGGATTTTACCAAGTCTTATTTTCTTTCTGATCGCGATTTTTTTATTTAGATCTCAAATCAACTTTTTTGTTTCCATGGGGATTTCAACAATAGGACTGTTTTTGGCGGTATGGCTATTTCTGAAAACTGGATTGATCAAATAATGAAAAAAACTATTTTTAAAATTGTCTCCATCTTTTTTGTTCTTGTTTTATTCTTATCCTGGAAAGTAATTTCAAAACCTTCTTCACCTTCCTTAGATTCAGAAATTAAAGCGGATAAGATTCTTGTCGAAAAAAGCAGAAGAACCCTTTCTCTATTAAAAGAAGGAAAAGTAATAAAAACCTATAAAATAGCACTCGGATCGAATCCCATCGGGCTAAAGATCCAGGAAGGAGATGGAAAAACTCCCGAAGGAATTTATACGATCGACGCGAGAAATCCCAAAAGCCAATATCATCTCTCCCTGCACATTTCTTATCCAAACGAAACCGATCGGAAGCGGGCGGAGGGTTTAAAAGTTTCTCCTGGTGGAAATATCATGATTCATGGACTTCCAAATCTTTTGAATTTGACAAAGAGGCTCTATGTTCCCTGGGATTGGACTTTGGGATGTATTGCCGTGACGAATTCAGAAATCGAAGAGATCTGGAAAGCGGTTCCAAATGGAACCGCAATCGAGATCGTTCCTTAAAACAGAATTTGAAATTGACAAAAGAGGCTTGAATCACTACTATAAGAACGATAGCCTTTTGATAGTATAAAACTAATAGGAGAAATAAATGCCTTCTTTACTGATCAAAGATTTTCCGTCTCCACTTCATAAAAAACTAAAGCAAATGGCCCTCAAAAATCAAAGATCAATGACACGCCAGGCTTTAATCCTTTTAGAAAATGGATTGAAACCTTCCGAAACCCCTCCTCCTCTTCCCCAGCCGTTCAAAGCCTCTACCTTTATCACTCAAAAATGGCTGAATAAAGCAAAACGAATGGGACAACGATGATTGTGGTAGATGTCAACGTAATCGCTTATTTATTAATTGAAGGGGACAAAACAGAGGTTGCTCAAAAAATCTATCTTAAAGACCCGCTCTGGGCAGTTCCAGCTCTCTGGCAACATGAGTTCTTGAATATTCTGGCTACCTTAGGGCGCAGTTCCTCCACTCCCCTGAATCAGCTGCAAGCTCTCTGGCACAATGCCTCCACACGTTTTGCAAATTACGAATCTCCCGTCAACAAAAGCTTCGCTTTGGATCTGGCTCACCATCACCGCATCACGACTTACGATGCCCAATATTTAACGTTGGCGATGGAGCTGAAAACAATTTGTGTTACTGAAGATGCAAAATTAAGAAGGGTTTTTCCTGAAATGGCTTTTTCTATGAAAGAGTTTTACGATTTTTGAGGTTGGGCAATCAATGAAAAGAAATCTGGAAAGCGGTGCCGCATGGCACCGCAATCGAGATTGTTCCATAACAAATAAAGGCGGATTATTTACAGCAAGCCTTTAAAATAGTAGTGCTGCGCCTGTCGGTTATTGGGGACAGAGCAGAAGACAAGCACAAGCACAGAATAGGGGGCCCAAGCCACTAGAATCACAGTCCTTAAGACACTGGCTATCATTATAATCAGTTGAATCCTGCATTAATGTCTGACAAGTAGATTGGGCTGATTCATAATTCATACCTTGTACAGTACCCATTTTTATGCAGTTTGTAAGAGCCTGTTCAGGATTAGAATTCACTCTTGCTTGTCCTACCCCCCCCCAGGGAAACCAATAGTACAGCGACAATTGCCATTGTTTTAATTATCTTCGACATATTTCTTACCTCCTTCATATTTGAGTCCACAAGAGTTCCCTTAAGAACTCCACGAGTTCTCATTGTTTATATTATAGCGACTCCCAAATAAAGTTACTCCCAATATAGACAGCAAATTGTTTGCCAGCCTACAACAGCTCTGAATTGACTAGAAAAATTAATATTTTTATTCACTTGTTAAGTAGAATGTTCTAAGGAAGTGGGGATTTTATTTCTCCAAAATGGAGAGAAAGATCACCAGTCAATGAGCTCTCTTTTTATTCAAAATCTAAACCCCTCTCAATGCGAAGCGGTTCTTCAAACTGAAGGCCCTTTGCTGATCTTTGCGGGGGCTGGATCTGGTAAGACCAGGGTTTTAGTCCACCGAATCGCCCATCTCATCCAAGAAAAAGGAGTCAGTCCTTGGAATATTTTTGCGGTTACCTTTACCAATAAAGCAGCCCAGGAGATGAAAGAGAGAATTTCCAAACTGCTTGGAAGAAGATCCGACGATGTCTGGATTTCTACTTTTCATTCGGCTGGAGTTCGCATTTTAAGAAACTATCCAGAGCGGATAGGAAGAAGTCCGCATTTCACGATCTTTGATGATTCTGATCAGCTCTCTCTCATGAAAGAAGGGATGGAGCTTTTAAATATCAACCCAAAACTTTTTCATCCGAGAAATATTTTATCGAAAATCAATCAGGCAAAAAACGAATTGCTGAATGCGGAAGAGTTTGAGTCAACAGCCGATGATTTTTTCGCCGAGAAAGTGGCGAAGGTTTACACCTGGTATGAAGCCGAATTGATCAAAAACAATGCGGTTGATTTTGGGGATCTGATTTTGCTTCCCGTAAAACTTTTCGAGCAAAATCCCGAAATTTTAAAACTCTACCAAAACCGTCTTCAATATATTTTAGTCGATGAATATCAGGATACCAATCATGCGCAATATCGACTCGTTCAGCTTTTGTCGCAAACGCATCAAAATGTTTGTGTTGTTGGAGATGATGATCAATCGATTTATCGCTGGCGCGGAGCGAACATCCGAAACATTCTTGATTTTGAAGTCGATTTTCCGTCGGCAAGTGTCATCAAGATGGAACAGAATTATCGCTCGACTCAAACGATTATTAAAGCAGCCGCTCAGGTAGTTAGTAAAATAGAAGAGAGAAGAGAGAAAAATATCTGGACAGAAAATGAAGAAGGGGAAGCGATTGTTCATTTCACAGCCTTCAACGAAAAAGGGGAAAGTGCTTTTATCGTCAAAGAGATTCGACGGCTGATCGACGGTCAAAATATTTCCCTCAAAGATTGCGCGATTTTTTATCGAACGAATGCACAATCGAGAACGATGGAAGATGAGCTGCGCAAAAATAATATCCCCTATAAAATTATCGGTGGAACACGATTCTATGATCGTTTAGAAATTAAAGACATTCTTGCCTATCTGTATGTGGTCGCAAATCCTGCATCCGCGCTCCATTTAAAGAGAGTGATCAATGTTCCCAATCGTGGAATCGGAAAAACAAGTCTTGAGAAACTTGAAATTTATGCCAATCAAAAACAGATTCTTTTGTGGGATGCGCTTCAAAATCCTGCAGAAGCTGGCTTAAGCACAAAAACTTCTAACGAAGTTAAAAAATTTATTGCTCTTATTGAACGATTGAAAACAGGTTCTACGATTCAAAAATTGTCCGAATGGGTTCGTTCAGTGATTGAAGAAACCGGTTATCTGGCTGAGTTAAAATTGGAAAACAGTCTCGAATCCGAAAGCAGAATTGAAAACCTGGATGAATTGATTACGGTCGTTCATGACTACGAAAATTCCAATAGCGAACCGACCCTCGGAGGTTTTTTAGATCAGATTACCTTGGCAAGCAATGTCGATGATTTAACCAGCGAAGGAGGAGTTTTACCGTTAATGACTCTGCATTTGGCGAAAGGGCTTGAGTTCGATTATGTATTTATCATCGGACTGGAAGAAGGACTTTTTCCTCACAGCCGTTCCTTCGACAGTCCAGAAGAGATGGATGAAGAAAGACGGCTGATGTATGTCGGAATGACCCGTGCCAAAAATAAACTTTATCTGACCCACGCGCTTCAAAGAAAAATTTATGGGTCTGAGCAGATGAATTTGTCCTCCCGATTTTTAGAAGATATTCCTCCCGAATTTTTGGATAAGCGAGAAGAAAAAAGAATTTTTTCCAGTTTTAATCGACCTACTTTTCATCCGTCAACTTTTGATGAAAAAGAATTTGTTCAATCGGATGATTCAACCAATCCTTACCGAATCGGGCGTCGAGTCAAACATCCCACTTTTGGAATGGGAACGATTAAAGGTTGCGAAGGAACCGAAAATGACCGAAAAATCACCATTCTTTTTCAGAATGGTGAGATGAAAAGATTGATTGCAAAATATGCGAATTTGCAGTTGATATGAAATTTTGTAACTATCTACTTTTAGAGAAAATAATAATTATAAAAGGAATTTTATGGATCGAAATCTAGCTTTAGAAATGGTTCGTGTCACCGAAGCCGCCGCCCTCGCCAGTGCCCGTTTAATGGGTCGCGGAGACAATCATGCTGCCGACCAAGCCGCAGTTGACTCGATGAGAAATGCGTTAAACTCGATTCCGTTCGAAGGAACCGTCGTGATCGGAGAAGGGGAGAGAGATGAAGCCCCGATGCTTTATATCGGTGAAAAAGTTGGAAAAGGGAGCGGACATCGGGTTGATATTGCCTTAGATCCTTTAGAGGGAACCAATCTTTGTGCTTATGGTGCTCCCAATGCCTTATCGGTCATTGCTATCGCGGAAGATGGAGATTTGCTGCATGCGCCAGATACTTATATGGAGAAGATCGCCGCCGGCCCGATTGGAAAAGGGATCATCGATATCCGTGAATCTGCCAGCTGGAATCTTGAAAGACTCGCCAAGGCAAAAAAATGTAAAATCGAAGATTTGACCGTGATCATTTTAGAACGCCCTCGACATGAAGCCTTGATCCGCGAAGTCAGAGAGGCTGGAGCACGAATTAAATTAATTTCCGATGGGGATGTCTCAGCAGCCATTTCTACCTGCCGAGAAGCAACCGGTGTTGATTTGCTGATCGGAACTGGAGGCGCCCCGGAAGGGGTGCTGGCCGCTGTGGCGCTCCGATGTTTTGATGGAGAGTTTCAAGGTCGTTTGAAATTCAGGAATGAAGAAGAAAAAGTAAGAGCCAAAAAAATGGGAATTTCTGATCTCGATAAAATTTTTCATATAGAAGAGCTGGCAAAAGGGGAAGTGATGTTTGCCGCAACCGGAGTCACAAGCGGAGACTTACTCCGAGGCGTTCGATTCTACGGAGGCGGTGGCGAAACTCATTCGGTCGTCATGAGAAGCAAGACAAAGACTTTGCGATTTATTCATGCGTTTCATCATTTTGAGAATAAACCTGCTTATTAAGAATGGTTAGGAGTTGGGGGTCGGGAGTTAGGAGTATTTTTTTTCTTAACCCCAAACTCCGAACTCCTAATCCCCGACCAAAAAATGGCCAAAACAAAAGTTTCCATCGACATTCAAGCACCGATCAAAAAGGTGTACGAAGTGATTACCGATTTTGAAAATTATCCCAAATTCATTTCGGGTACCAAATCGGCGAAAATTTTGAAAAAAGGTAAAAACAAGATGGAAGTCGAATTTAAAATCGACATCATCAAAACGATTACTTATTCCATCGAGGTCGAGCTCGATCCTCCTCACGGTTTCAGTTGGTCTTTAATCAAGGGAGAAGTGATGAAATCGAACTCGGGAGCATGGCG
>CAZSRQ010000103.1:0-8099 GCA_964609335.1 uncultured Pseudomonadota bacterium | reverse complement strand
AGGCCACTCTCCAGTCTTAAACTTAAAAAAAATTACAAAAAATCGCGTAACGTGAATTATTAAAACAATCGATAAAAACCGGTTATGAGAAGGATCAGTTCGCATTATGATCTTAATCATAATTAGGAAGGGAGGTTTCGATCTATCCTGCCCGTCAGCAGGAGTTTTTTATAAAGGAAAAACGGTTTAATTTTCTAGAAACGTGGAATAGTGCTTTATCAGTGCCATTTCAACCACTCAGTAGGAAAATTTTAATATGAAATACGGGTCAGTCGCTCTCTATTTGAAAAAAGAGCATGAGAAAATAGTTCTTGTTTTAGAGCAGGGGAAACAACTTCAAAAAAAATTTCAAGAGAATATCAACATTGATATAGAACAACTTAAAGATCTTCTTTTTTTCTTTCGAGAATTCGCAGACAAGCTGCATCATCGAAAAGAAGAAGACATTTTATTTGCTCATCTAGAAGCTTTGCCCCAGTTGCCTGGAGGACCGCATTGTACCTATTATGCTGGATTGCGACTCATACGAGAACCGGCTCATGAGCAGGTAAAACAGATCAACCGATCCCTCGGCTTAGAGGAAGATGATGCCATTCCTCAAATTAAAGAGGGAAATCCTTTAAATCCAATTATTGAAGAGCATCTTTTAGGTCGTAAACTTGTTGTAACGATGCAAGCTGATTTAAAGAATTTTGAAGAAGGTCATCAGAGAGATTTTCTTGCTGATTTCTTTCGATACTTCGACCAATATCATTCATTACTCCAAGAACATATCACTAAAGAGAACGATTGCCTTTTTTATATGGTAGATCAATGCCTGTCTCCGGAGATTCAAGC
Organism: uncultured Pseudomonadota bacterium; assembly: GCA_964609335.1. Lineage (GTDB taxonomy): Bacteria > UBA10199 > UBA10199 > JADFYH01 > JADFYH01 > CAZSRQ01. Next base: position 7,262 of record CAZSRQ010000103.1, on the reverse strand, counting down.
GAAGGTTTTGGAGGAGTTTGAACATGTTGATGCGGCAGTCAATCGAGAGGTCAATAGCAGGTTGGAGAAAATTTTGAATGGATTTATTTAATCGTGATGTTGCTCTTTTGCATCAGATGCAGGATTATTGCCAATCTCTGGATGACGGATTTTTCCGCCCAAATTCGCCGCACGAGCAATTAAAAGGAAGGTAACCAAAGCAATCAGCAACAACCCATAGAGGAGTTTTCTGTAAAAAACGGAGTTTCTTTTTTTCAAGAAAATTCCAACCAAGGAAAGTGCTCCCAAAATTTCAGCGAGGATAAAAGCTGGCACGGATGCTTCTTCATGCGCTTCTATTAAATGGTTCGAGATGTTAGGGAGATGTTCTAATAGCTCTTCCGCCGAATCCCCCGTCAAGAAGGTCGGGATCGACGTTAAGGCAGCCAATAAAAATAGAACAAGCCCAACTTTTTCGAAACTCTCCCTTTTCAGCGCCAATCCCAAGCAAATAAAAAAGAGGCCAAACAAAATGGCCGAAATCGGAAGGTGATTCAATAACAGATGAAGATGTAGCGGATTCATTTTTTCTAGCTCCTTAGATTTTGGATGAACTTGCAAATAATAGATTTTGGAAAAAAAATAACCTCAATCCTCCCTTTGGCCCTGCAACTCTTGCAATAGGGGGTATTTGCAAGTAGATGAGATAAGCCTAACAGACGGCGATCATCGCAATAAGCCTGGCAACTGGAATCAGTTTTCGTTTTGCTTTCTTCTTCGAAGGAAATTTCCCCCTTCTTGAGCAGAAAAAATCCGAACGGCTGATGCCCAGCGTAAAAAACCGTTTGTCCTTTCGAATAATGAAGGGGTTCCCCCTGCGTCAAAAGCTCCTCCAAGCTCTCCTTAAAATAGGAGTAGATTTTCCGATTCTTCTCCGATAGGGGTGAACGAGAGCTTTTTCTAGGCTTCATCGAAAAACTTTTATAATTTATTCGGTTTCTTCCAAATGAGCTAGATCATGACAAAAGATGACCTGTATCAGCTTTTGAAGAGAAAATTGAAATCAAAGACTTTATGAAAAAAATTCCTCCCATCGAATGCGGCGCGTGTGAAAAACGGGAAGCGGGCGTGTTTTGCGATTTACATGAAGAAGACTGCCGCGAAATTGATTCCCGTAAAACAACAAACATCTACAAATCTCACCAAATCATCTTTTACGAAGGGAACCAACCTTACGGCCTTTATTGCATCAATAAGGGAAAGGTCAAAATCTACAAAACAAATACGGAGGGGAATCAAAGAATCGTTCGTTTGGCAGGGCCTGGTGATATTATCGGTTATCGTTGCCTTCTTTCCAATCAACCTTACGCGGGAACCGCCGAGACCCTCGAAGAAACGACCATCTGCTTCATCGATAAAACAAATTTCTTTCATCTTTTGGAGAGACATTCCGCCACCTCTTCTCGCGTGATGGCTCTTTTAGCGGCAGATCTCGGTCGAGCTGAAAAACAGATGTTGGATATCACACACAAAAATATTCGAGAGCGGCTTGCCGAGCTTCTTTTAATCCTCAAAAATAAATACGGCAGAGAAAATCGCCGTGGAGTTGAGCTGGATCTTAAACTTACCCGTCGAGAAATGGCGGAATTGATTGGAACCACGCAGGAGTCTTTAATCCGTTTGATCAGCGAGTTTAAAAAGGACGGTCTTTTAGAAACCGATGGTAAAAACATTACTCTTTTGGATCTTAATAAATTATTAGAAACTGCAAATCTTACCGACTGATTTATTCTGAAATTAAAACCAAAATTTATTTTTTATCCAATAGTTTGTCTTCTTTCTTATCGTGAAGAAAAAAAGTTGCTAGAAAAATGGCTAAAAACGTGGTCATTAGAAGTTCTGATGGATTCTCAAAACCTCGAAATCCTGAACAATTCCGGAGAGTCTGAACGAGCCGTTCAAGACTTTGAGGCATTCAATCTTTCTTATAAAAAAGAGACCGGGCGTGATTTTAAGCTGACATCTTCGCGGGAAAAAAAGCTTTTGACCCTGTTTGGAAATTCCCATTTTTTAAGCCAGTTTTTGATTCAAAATCCCATCCTCGCCGATCCAGTAATTCAATCGGTTTATCTAGAAGATGAAAAACCGCTCCAAAATTTTAAAAAAGAGCTGAGCGAGCTTATTCAACTATTTCCCGATGTTTCAGAACAGGAATTCGGAAAAAAAATCAGATTCTATCAATATTCTGAATTTTTGCGACTCACGATCAAAGATCTCTCCCAAAGCGGTTCGATGGAATCGATCTTAAACGAACTCTCTTCTCTTGCGATTTCAATCATCCAAATCTGTTTTGAATATTTTTTTCATCAATTGGCGAACGAGTTCGGAAAACCGTTTATCTTTGAAAATGACAAAAAAATAAAACCGTGTGGATTCAACGTGATTGCCCAGGGAAAACTGGGTGGCAACGAATTGAATTACTCTTCGGATGTTGATCTGCAATACATCTACGAGAGCGAAGGAAAAACAGATTCAATTACCAACCACGAATTTTACGTAAAACTCTCAAAAAAAATCTCCCACTTTTTATCCGAAAAAACAGAAGATGGTTTCTTATATCGGGTGGATCTCAATCTGCGGCCTGAGGGAAAAAGTGGTGCACTCGCAAATTCTTTATCCGCCCTGGAAAATTATTATGAAACCTTTGGGGCAGAATGGGAGCGGCAGGCGCTGATCAAGGCGACTCCGATTGCAGGAGATTCAATCCTTGGAGAGGATTTCAAAAAATTAATCGACCCATTCGTCTGGCGAAAAAGTCTTGATCTGAAATCGATCGAAAATTTCAAGGAGATGAAAAACAAGTTACATGACTCGACCAAAAAAACATCGGCCCAAGGATTCAACGTCAAATTGGGCGAAGGGGGAATTCGGGAGATCGAATTTTTCGTGCAGATTCTGCAACTTCTCTATGGCGGAAAACATCCGGAGCTTCGAATCGCTTCAACTCTCAAAACCATTGATCAGCTTGAAAAACTGAATCTGGTGAAACCGCAAGAATCACTGCAATTAAAAGATGCCTATCTTTTTTTAAGAAAAGTCGAGCATCGCCTGCAACTGGTCCACGAATCCCAAACGCATCTTATCCCTCCCGGAAAAGAAGAGCAGCAGCAGCTTGCAAGACGACTGGGCTATTTTGGGCATGATCGCGAAGAATCCCGGGAACGATTTTTGGAGGATTTGAGTCGTTATACGACGATGGTCAAGACGATTTTTCAGAGTTTGTTTGTTTAAATCAGTCACCCTCATCAGCCACTAAAAAAATTCCCTCCTCTCAAAATAATTAGTATCTACACAAGTCGGGAGACATAGAATAATAGGTCATTGCAAGGATAGTCCCTCCCTTTGTAAAAGGGAGGTTAGGAGGGATTTAGTGCAACCAAGTCTTAAAAAACCTCGAATTCTTAGCATTAAATCCCCCTTAATCCCCCTTTTTCAAAGGGGGAGACTGACATCAAGTGCTTAAAAACACTCATCCTCCTGACCTGTGTAGATACCGATGCCTTTGAGGGAAGACGGGACAACAAAACCACCTTCGATGAGTTAAATAGTCAGAAATACTTGAAAAAAAAATCATTTAAAGCACAACTTCTTTCGCTTTCTTGCCGATAAGTGTAAGAACACTTTTTGCTAATTTATACTCCAATCCATTTTGAAAGGAATTTATGATGAAACGCATTTTTTTAATTTCTTTTATTTTCACTGCTCTCATTTTTTCAGGACTGGTCTACGCCAAAGACTTTCGGGTGAACAATACCGATAATAACGACCCGACTCCCAGAGCTGGAGCTTGCGCCAATCCGGGAGATCCCTGTTCACTGCGAGAAGCGGTCATTGCCGCCAACAATTCCGCTGGATCTCACACCATCACCTTGTCGGGTGGAGTCACCTACACTTTAAGCCTTTCTGATCCTGTCCCAACCGGGATGGCTTCTACCGATGAAGATGACGCCCAAACCGGCGATCTTGATCTCAAAAATGAGATAGAAATTAAAGTCACAGGAAATGAAAAAGCAATCGTGACTGGCGATACCAATTTCATCGGGAGAATCTTTCATATCCCCAAAAATTTTACGGTTAAAATCTCCAACGTCATCCTCCAAAAAGGCGCAATCACAAATGTCAATGGTGGAGGAATCAGCAACGGCGGAGGAATGGGAAATACCGGTGGAAACCTTACCTTAGAAAATGTGACCATTCAGAACAACTGGGCGAAAACAACGGCTGGAGGTGGATTAGACAGTAGCGGCAGTTCAACTACCCTGCTTAAAAATTGCTCATTCACCCAAAACACCGCCGCGCAAGGCGGAGGAGCTATTTACCATGAGGCAAGCGGATCTCTGACGATCAATAATAGCACGATCATTGCGAATGGTGCCTCTTATGCGGGCGGTCTGCTCAGTTACGGAAAACTCGCCCTGAATAACGTGGAAATCAGTTCAAACAATGCAAACTCTGCCGGCTCAACCGCCGGAATTATCATCTCCGGAAATGAGGCAACCATTGGGCACTCCAATATATTGAACAACCTGAATACTACAGACAATTCAATCGCCAATGTGAAAGTCACTGTTCATGAAAATCTTGCGACTGCAGCTACTTTAACGATGAATAATAGTACGGTGAACGCTTCATCCACCACCGCATTCTCAAAATGTGTGAATATTTTAAACGCCGGCGGAAAACTCAACCTCAATCAAAACACACTAAAACTGGATGGCGCCACCTGCTCCGGCAAAGGAGTTGAAATCAGAACCTCCGAGTTGGTGAGCGGAATGATCCGTTTTCAACCTTCAACCACCCTTACCAATAGCACTCTCAGTGGTTATAATGTGGGATTGTATGTCGAGAGCACTGTCACCACTCCTGCAAAAACAACGATTCAACAATCGACTTTCCATTCAACCCTTCCAGGAGCTGAAACAATTCGTGTCGATTCAACTACGGCAAATATGATTGAAATAAAAAATTCAATCCTCGGAAACGCTTGCAGTTATTCAGCGGGAACCACCCCCGTAAAAACCAATGGCTTTAATCTCGAAAGGACAACGACCTGCCTCCCTTCCCCACTTGGAACCAATGACAGGCAGGATGTTTCTGACTTTAAATTCGGAAACTCGGGAAATCCCGGTAGTAACGGAGGGACAACGGAGACTTATTCTCTGATTCCAGGAGGCCCTGCGATCGACCAAGGGGATTGCACCGGATTAACGAATCCAACCGATCAAAGGGGAATGTCTCGTCCAAGGGGAAATAATATTTGTGATATCGGGGCTTATGAAGCAATTTCTTCTTCAGAAGCTTTTTCATTCAGTTCTACTTCCATTGAGTTCGGGAAAGTTCCCTTGAAAACTGGCACACACTCCCAGGAAGTACGAATCAGAAATATCAGCAATATCGCACTCACGTTTCCTTCGGCTGATATTCCGCCCGATCCAAAAAGCCCTTTTGGAGTCAATCTGGGCAATAATTGTATCGGAACGACTTTACGACCGATGGATCCAAGCTCTTCTTGTACAATCGTTTTTACCTTCGCCCCCCAAAAAGTGGGTCCCGTTTCGGGCACTATCGAAATTCCGGCAAGCTTTTTTGTCATCTCCAACAGTCCAGTAGTTTTTAGGTTGAATGCAGAAGTAATCTCGGATACCCCTCCCCTTCTTCTGGTTCCGAAACTGGCTCTTGACCGGCCGATTCTTCTTTTTGAAAAAACCGAAATTGGCAAAACAGTTTCGGCGGATTTAACGATTACCAATAGTGGAACTGCTTCATTGGTATTGCAGCAGATCGCCTTGGAAGGGGATTCACAAAACAACTTCAAAGTGACCGGTTGTGAAAACAGAAGTATTGAGCCTCAAAAGAATTGTGTTTTGAAAATCAGTTTTACACCAGCCACGAAAGGTTCTCTCGCAGCCAAGTTGATTATTTCAAATAACGATCCACTGAACAGAAAAACGGAAGTTGCCCTTTCGGGAGAGGGAACCAGCAAAGATGTAGTGACTGCGGGCAATCAGTCGACCAGCGGTTGCAATATTTTGGCTGCTTCTACAATGAATCTACCCGGCTTTCTTCTTCCGATTTTTTCGATCTTGGCAATCCGATTCGTTAAAAGGGAAAAGAAATAATTTAATTCGGGTAACTACTCAGGTATCCAATAGGGACATGGTGAGCGTAGTGCAACGGAGTCGAACCATCCATTGAGTGCACTCGAGTGATGGTTCGACAGGCTCACCATGTCCCATTTGTATAAAATTTATTGAGGAACCTGAGTAGTTACAAATTCGATTCAAATAACTTCTCACAAAAAAAGCGATTCTTAATTTTTTAAGAATCGCTTTTTTTATGGGGATAAGATAACTAAAAAAAGTTCACAAAACATGGTTAAACAAAACCCAAAAAAACCTGACGAACCAAAAGTCCCTTGGCTAAGCGATCATTTTCTCGGAAAAGACCGCCCGCTCGTGCAATCGACGGTTAAAAACAGCGAGATGATTCAGGTACACTCGTCTGAAAATACCAATCGATTGCAACTCGAGAATGAGCTTGAAAAACAACTTTCAAAAAACGAAGAACTCGAAGAGAAACTCGATCTTTTAAGAATCTTCAAAAAACGACAGATTGAAATCATCCAAAAAAAAGATTTGAGTAAAGCTTTTTCGCTTCCAGAAATTTTTTCTGAGCTGACACTTTTGGCAGAAGTGATTCTGGAAAAAGCACTCAAGCTTGCCGAAGAAGAGGTTCGAAAAATCTACGGGGTTCCAAGCCTGATTGACAACGATGGAAACCGCTCTCACTCTGAACTGGCGATTCTCGGAATGGGCAAATTTGGCGGACGGGAAATTCACTACGGCTCTGATCTTGACCTGATTTTTCTCTACTCACGCAATGGAACTACCGAAGGGAGAAAAAAGATATCCAACCAGGAATTTTATGCCAAGCTCATTCAAAAGTTGATCTCTTATCTCTCCATCTACACCTCCGAGGGAGTCGCCTACAAGATCGATACCCAGCTTCGCCCTTCCGGAAATCAGGGAACACTCATTGCCTCTCTCGATTCATTCGCGCAATATCAGAGAGATATGGCTCTGAGCTGGGAAAAGCAGGCCCTTCTCAAAGCAAGGGTGGTAGCGGGTCACCCGCATTTTAAAAATAATCTTGATAAACTGATGATTCAGTTTATTTTTTCAAATCCATTTCCCAATGATCTAAATCAGCAGATGCACAAACTC
>CAZSRQ010000102.1:0-8109 GCA_964609335.1 uncultured Pseudomonadota bacterium | reverse complement strand
TTTCATATCACCCCTTAATCCCCTCTTATCTTAAGAGGGGAAAAGGCGCGTCAAAGGTGCGTCATGAAATCTTATGAATTTTAATTGAGAGTCCACTTCTTAATCCCTTCCGGGGACGCGATTTTAAGCGGGGGAGTCAATCGGATGAAAAAAACAAATTAAACTTGATCTCTTTCAACCAAAATAATTCCGGGGATTTTTTCCTTGAGGATTTTCTCGATCTCTTCGTAGTTGGGCATGGCTTCTACGCTTAAGCGTAACTTATAATTAGGATAGCGATCATCGATCAGCTCACTGTTTATTACATCGCGGTTGAAATAGAGGAGGATTTTTCCTTCTCCTTGTTTGAAATTATAATAATCCCCTCCCAGACTAGCATTTTCATGAAGGACAAACTGAATTTGAAATGCTTGTTCAATCAAGAGTTTCATTGTTTCTAAGTCATCGCTTGGAATCGCATAAAGATCGCTAGTGATCATTATTTTTCTCCTGAAGGGAATTTGACATAAGTTCCATCTCGAACAGCAATTCTTTCTTCTGAGCTGTAGATCATCAATGTTACGTCTCGTTTCATTTTTTGACTGAGTTCTTTTACTAGAGATCTTAAACCTAATTTTCTCAGTGAGGTATCGCTCAGTTTAACAGTTCTCTCTCCCCTATTTCTCGTATAAATTCTCATTCGTTTTGCCTTTTCTAAAAGCTTCGAACTGACAACAGCCAGATCAAAATCACTTCTTCGGCTCACATCAAACGGAAGATGAGGCGGATCGTAACTCACTCCAGTCACTGAACTCCCACGAATAAAAACCTCTCCATCTTCACCTCCTACCGCTTGCAAACCTTTTCGCACTTCTTCCCCAAATTGTCTGAATTCCTGTTCGTTGTTAAATCCATGAGGAACTTTCTCTAGCCGAGTAGCAAAAAGAGGTAGTTCTTCCGAGATGCTTTGAACAACGGCTTTCTCGGCGATCAGAGGCTTCTGACCGATTCGACTCAATCGACCCAACACATATGGCACCACTTCATCCGGAATCCCTGGTGTTACCGCTTCCATCGAAACAGCCAGTTCTTGAAAACTTGGCCCACCATGCTTTACGCTCAAATCTTCAATCGCAGCGGGGATATCAAAAAGAATCGTTCCAGCGCTGTTGGTTGCCAGGTTCTCGATGCAGGCAACAAAACCGGTTGTATTATTCACCCCACGAAGTGCTGCGTTGAGATAAGGATGTTTTTCTGAATCCACCTGAAAATTTGTTGCTCGGGCAATATTCCACTTTCCTACTTCGCCGGTTCGATCGACATTCCACGAAAGTTGTTCGAGTTTTTTTAAACTTTTCTGCGGGTCAGATAAACTTTTAGAAGAACTCTCAAGATTCTTTTTCTCTTCACTCTGCAATAACAACGAGCTCTCTAAACCGGCGATGCTCGCTTGAAAATAATTTGGGGGATGTTTGATGATCATCCCACAAGATAAAGCAGAATGTATGCCAAAGTTTTTTCTAAGAGTTCTATTGAGCTAAAACTATTGTCATTGCTGCATTTGTGACGAATTTAATTTTAACAACGCTTGCTTTCAAAAAATCGAAAGTACGAAAATCGAACTGTTTAGGTTGCGTCATTGATGCGTCAATTTTTCACCTTCTTGCGTCGTAAAAACAAAAGTCCAACACTCATCAAAAAGAAAAGAGAACCGATTTTAAAATTATTTGCATTGGCTTGAGCAAGAGAACATCCGCCACTTGAGCCACCATCACTCTGGGAAAGATCTGCTTTTGTCACGGTGAGAGCTAATGTCTCACTAATATTTCTTGTGTCATGACTTGCACCAATATTGATATTTACCACCCCTTCTTGAGTAGGTGTTCCACTGATAATTCCTGTATCTTTATCTAAAGTTAATCCTGCTGGAAGTGGGGTGGCTGTAAAAACCGTTGGCGAAGGTCCAAAAGTGGTAATCGTATAGGTGAAAGGTTGACCTGCTTTTGTTGTGGCTGTCAGGGGACTGATGATGACGAAGGGGTCGGCGCGATCGGTAATGAAGTTGCCGCCGAAGGCGGTGGGATGACTTCCAATCACAATCGGAGTACCAATCACCGTATCAGTAGAACTGTCAATCATAAGAACAATATTTTGAGTAGAAGCGATCACGTAGACTTTCGTCCCGTCTGGAGTAACTGCAATCCCTTCAGGATATGTTCCTACCGAGATAGGAGTACCAATCACGGTATCAGTAGAACTATTGATTACGGAAACAGTATTAGAACCATAGCTTGTTACATAAACTTTTCCATTTAGTGTGATGGCAACCTCTGCGGGTGACAACCCTACCACGATAGGAGTACCAATCACGGTATCAGTAGAACTATTGATTACAGAAACAGTATTAGAACCATAGTTCGTTACATAAACTTTTCCACCTGCAGTGATTGCGACCTCTGCGGGTGATGACCCTACCGAAATAGGGGTACCAATCACGGTATCAGTAGAACTATTGATTACAGAAACAGTATTAGAACCATAGTTCGTTACATAAACTTTTCCACCTGAAGTAATTGCAATTCCCATGGGCTTTGACCCCACCGAAATAGGAGTACCAATCACTGTATCAGTAGAGCCGTTGATCACGGAAACTGTATTAGAGCCAATGTTTGTTACATAGATCTTTCCACCTGAATTAATAGCAATGCCTGTAGGCTTTGCTCCTGTTATGATAGAAGTCCCTTTCACTTTATTAATTGAAGTATCAATTACTGAAACATCATTAGAACCGTAGTTCGTCACGTATGCTTTCTTTCCATCTGGAGTAATTGCAATTGCAACGGGGGTTTGTCCTACTTTTATAGGAGGGCCAATTACCTTATTGGTAGAAAGATCAATCATAGAAACTGTATTATCATCATTGTTCGGAATATAAGCAAAAAGCCCAGCTGGATAAGCTATTCCAGTTCTTAGAAGAAAAATAAAAAATATTTGAAGTACAATAATCACTAATTTTGTTTCCATAAAAATCCCCTTTCTTTAAGTTAAGGTCCTACAACTACACCCACTTGTCCATCATTTGTGGCATTTGGAACGCTAAAACGACGTACACCACTAGTACCATCAACAAAACAATCAAGTTTAAAATCAATTATCCCTTCGACTGATTCGATACAAGAGGCAGTTGCTATAACAAAATCTGTTCCACTCGCTCCATTTCTTGGTATTACACAAGACATTATAGTACCGGTCACTTTAGGCGTTGTCTTCTCGATTTTCCATATTCCCCGAACAGTATACTTTTCGGTCTTCCCTTCTGTACTATTAAAACATTTCCCATTCAAATTTATTGTATTTCCAATTCGTGAAGATCGGCTTGTTGCTGTGGTATCTGCGTTTGGACCTATATGAACATCAAACTTCTCTTCTGCTGATTTATTATTTGTTAAATCACCATCTACATTCACGATTACCGGATGATCAAGCGTGACCGTCAAGCTTCCAGCTCCATATTCTCCGGCTGGCATTGAAAATGGTATATCTTTTAGAGTCAAACTTTTTCCAACTTCTACATCAATGGTGTTAACAACTGGCGTTAGAGATCTTAATACTCCTCCTTTAGGAGTAAAAGTCCCCTCTATTTTAACTTGAACTCCTTTTACTTCACGTTTTGCCATTGCCTTAGAGTCATTGGAAGTACCGTTTGCTTGGACTATGGGATTAATTTTTAACGATTTCCCCGCAATCCCAAAAAGACAATCAAACCTTTCAGGATTTGAACATGATCCGGAAGGATATTTAACTCCAAGATCATAATAAATGTTCAAATCAACATGATAAACCGTCCATTCTTTATCACTTATTTTTTCGTTATTCGCTTTTTTATCAGGATCTTCTGCAAGTAAATTATCTGAGTTTAAATGAACTCTGATTTTATATTTGTTTGCCTCTATAAGATTAGAGCCCTCTTTCCAGAGGTTTTCACCTGTCTTACCAGGGATGTCAAATAACTGATAGGTCATTAAGTATTTTTTCCCATCGGCAGGAAACTCTTGCTGATCATCCGTTCCAGAAAAAACATTTGTTAATTCTATTTTTTGAGGGATTCCCATTCCCACAGGAAGCTTCTCTTCCAAATAAACTTTATACGAGACTTTATTTTTAGGCGCAGCACCATTTCCCAAATTCGCTATTTTAAATCGAATATTATATCGTTTTCCTTCCCCAGTAATCAGATTACCAGTAAAAGGAGTGGTTGCAGATGTGTCTTTATAGATTTCTATATCACTCACCTCCAAATCCGCCTTCCCAACAGCCACCTTCACATCTAGCTCCCCTTGTGCATTGGCTGGAGCAGGGGTAAAGTGAGTGCTATTTTCAGGCTGAGGAGTATCGTAATTTTTATACACATTCTCATCCGCCGAACTAAATCGTCTTGGAGGAATAAAGGAGTTGTTGCTCTCTGCTTCGATGATTCCATTTTTTGAAGATGGTTTTCTCTCAATCACACTTCCCGGCTTACCCGCAGCGACATCTCCTTCGGCATCGAGTTTAATTCTTATGGCTTGAGGCAAATCTCCTTTGGCCAAATCAGTGTAACAATCCAAACTATTTTCAATCTGCAGAGGAACTAATATTCGAACGACATTATTAGGAGGGAGCGGCTTATCGCGGGTAAAGGGAACGGTGTATGTGGAATCAACCGAAACACAACTTTTACCTGAAGTCTTTACCGAACTTTCTGCACTGACTTTGAATGAACTAATCACAGGCCCATCTCCCGAGTTTTTGATGTACAGTTCAAGAGGAAAACTGTTCGCAATTGAACTGGAAGGGTTACACCCTGTATTCAAGGCTGGATTACATCCTGCAATTTTACCGATTGCATAGATTTCCAAATCGGGCGCCACAATATTAATATCAAATTTTTTTGTATTATTGAGTTCCCCGGTGCCACTCTCATTCGCTTCGGCAATAAAATTGGCAGGATCAATCACTGTCACCAAACTCTGTTTTCCGAAAGGCGCCTGACTCAAACCTGCAAGACTTGTCGGATCTGCTGGAATACGAATCGGGATACTTTTCATTTCCCCTTCTTGTTGTGTAATCACGGACGCAAAATCTTTAAGGATTGGAACAATATTAGAATTGGGAATAGAAAATGAAACTTGAGGGTTTGGATTACTTCCAATATTTGAATTTGCATTTCCGGCATTTTTCAGTTTCACGTTGATAGAAACCGAATCACCCAGATTTACAGTGCTACTTTGAGCCAGACCGGTGTCATTGCTAAAAACGAGATCGGGAGCCATCACGTTCGCAAGAGGGAACATAATCACATTATCGAATCGGTTATAATCAACAACTCCAGCAGGCCAGAGAACCGGATCTTTTTCATTCACAGGAATATAAAGCCTCTGACGTTGCTCTTCTTTCATCTGACAATAATTCAATGGTGGTGGAGGTTTTCCCGACTCACGAATTTGCGAACGAATTACTTTCTGAACCTCTTGCTGATTGAGCTGGAGAGCCTGGGCAACCAAAAATATTTTTCCAGAATTTAGAAAAATATCTCCACTATCGAGCGGAATATCGAGATTAATGGCGCGATCGTCATCATACTTCATTTTATGGATTGACCGGTTTGACTTGTCATCAATCGGCAAAGATCCTCCGGCCAAACGGTCAAGGCAAAACTCACAATCTTGCTCACCATCTCCACACTGAATTTCGCGATCATCCTGGTTTCCTAAAATATCATCCTGCGAATAAATCGCCCGAACGACCACCGGATATTCTGCCTGGTTAAGCACCTGAATCTGATCAAAAAACTGTCCTGCCTCGATCTCGGCCAGATCTTCTCTTCCATTCGCCTGCTCGCGCTGAGAAGCAAGTCTTTTTCTTTCTACATAAGAACTGCTCGTTGTGTTCAATGGATCTGCAGGATTGGAATTTGTAAAACTATAACTTTCATTTTCAAAAACTCTTTGGAGAGGATAGCTCCCCTGATTGATTAATGTTCCGATTTTAACGTGGATAGATTTGCCTCTTTCCAACGATAAACTCGATTTTCCATCATCCATGATCGGCTGATCAATTTTCCGATAAGAGCTCGATTTTCCATCCCCCGATAAAGAAAGCTCTGAAAGTGCTTTTCCTGCCAAGCCAACACTGATCGTTGCACCATTCGTTGAGATTGGCTCTCCTTTGATCCCTCTCAGCTGAAAATCAAAGTAATGGAGAAAAATCGGGTGACTGCTTAAGGTATTATTATTTTCATTCATCTCCGAGATCGCCCCCTTAAAATCAACCTCTGACTGAAAGATGAGCTGACGAACTTGAGGAGTGTTATTGATTCCAAAAGAATCTCCAGTAATTAAAAAATTAAGATCAATCGACTGGATATCGAGTGAGTTGATTCCTGAAAGAGTGATGGGAAGATTGTCTTGGGGTACCAACCATTTCAAAGAAGACTCCCCGGGAAAAATTACTTGCGCCCCCTTTCCGTCTTCCAAGTTCACTGAAACTCTGTAGGGAACCGCCTGAGAAACAGCTCCCGTTCCCTGATTGATAATATGAAACTCGGTAGAAAATGGTTGACCAATCAATGTGATAAACGGAACATCAAAATAATCGATAAACAGATCAGGACGTCCTGCCTTATTGGAAGAAGTCGGTTGTTGTAAAATCGCCACATCATAATTTTTTGGACATCGGCCGTAAGAATCAATCGAGCCGTAATGGGCATGCACAATCGGAAAACCACTCACCGCACCTCGCGGAATTTTGGCAATCAGAGTGGTTGACTTTGCCCCCGGCGCACTAATCAAAACCTGTTCGGAAGCCACTTCTCCACCTTCATCATCCAAAAATAAAATCTCATTCTCGTTTTCAGAAGAACCGACACCGCTCGCCTCAATCGTAATAAAATCTTTTCCAGACGGAATACAAAGTGTGACTTTTACCGGATCATAATGAACCGTCAAGGTAACACCTCTCGCATTCGGATCGGGAGAAGAGGAGGAACTAAATGTAGGATCAGAGGCCTTCGCAGGGCTACTCGCGGTCAAAATTTCAATTTTATCCCCTTGAATACTATTGTCGAGAGCTGCTTCAAAACTCCCATCGAGACGTGAATAGACCTGAATCCGACTCTTCTCATTTCCATCCTTGTCTCTATGAATGACCGTTACTAAAACTCCAGATTGGACAGATCTTGCATCACCCAGCACTTTCGATTGACCATTCGCATTCGGAGAGGTCGAGTCAATACGGCTGGCATCCAAAATTGAAATTCCGTTTGGATGACTATTGGGGTCATTGGGATCAGTCGGTTGATATTGCCAAACTTTATCGGATTTTTTTGGATCAGGATTTTGAATGAAATTTCCATTCATGATTTCAGTGATATTCGAATATCCATCCTGATCATTATCAAAATCATAACGCCAGATCGATTTTGAGAAATCAATGAGAGCCTCTTTCTTGCTCTCCACTTTTCCAGAAGATTCAATCTCCGTCAGCTCAATCTTTTCTCCATTTTCATCTTGGTGAAACAGATGCAGTTTATAGAGATAATCTCCCGGCTTTAGATCGCTGATCGGCAATCCCCCCTCCGGAAAGAGCTGAACGACCCTTGGAGAGCTGGGACGATCGGGATATTTGTTTACCCATTTGACTTCCAAATCTTGCTGACGAACCACTGAACCATGGGAGATTACCTCTACTTGGGCAAACAGATGGAGCCTTTGTTCAAGATCCGATGCTTCAGTCGAAAGTGCGAGTAAATCGGGAGGATTTAAATTGGCACCTGGCGGAATATTGGATGATTCGGGTCCGGCACAACCAAAAAAAGAAGAGAGCAAAAAAACCAAAAGAAGTGAAAAACGGTTCAGAGAGAAAATTTTACCAATTCTCTGAGAAGATAAAGCCGGTTGCATAAACGCTCCTTCATTAATAAAAAATGAATTCATAAATTTCTATTTCTAAATCTGTTTTAATCTTTTACTGACACTCTTCTCTTTTTACCTGCTCACAGAAGTCTCTCCTCCCAATCTCGCCCCACCCGGTGTCGTCCTCGTCAACACCACCGCCGCCCCCGCCGCTCCCCCCGCCACCAAAACACTCATC
>CAZSRQ010000101.1:0-8111 GCA_964609335.1 uncultured Pseudomonadota bacterium | reverse complement strand
TTTGATCATCAAAAAACGATTCAATATTATTTGGGGGATCCTGCCGACGGAGAAGCCGCTTTCAAAAAACCTTTCTCCCATCTTTTGGGAGTCACGCATATTCACTCTTTTACACTCCCGCTGGTTTTTTTGACCCTCTGGATTGCGCTCGAAGGAACTTTACTTAAAAGCCGATATAAAAAAATAATCATCTTGGGAGGATCTGTATCTATTCTGATTTATAACGCCTCTCCCTATCTTGTACGATTTGTTTCTCCCCATTACGTTTCTGCCTTTACACTAGGGGGAATTGGCCTATTTTTCTTCTTCTTCGCAGGAGTCGGAGTCATTTTTTCAGATTTATGGAAAAAGCCAGGCAACTCTTGATTCTAAATTAAACGGATCGTACAACCGCTTCGCCCCAATAATGATAGCTAAAAAGTCGAGGGCCAGGAAGATATTTGGTTTCTATCTTCTTGCATTCAAATCCCGCTTCTTCCAACAGAGCTGGAATATCCCGATTGAGATGACATCCCCCAGCAATTTTTTTCCAATAGCGATTTAACCGATTTTGCCAGCGATAGACTGATTCATCGGGTGCTCTACCATGTTCACAAAATAAAAGTTTTCCGTTCGGCGCAAGTAAACGATGCATCTCTTTCAAAGCGGCCAACGGATCAGGAATCGTACAGAGTGAGTAAGTCACCACGATCGAATCAAAACTCGCATCAGGTAACGGAATTTTTTCTGCAGAAAGACCGATGAGTTCGATAGAAATTTTTGCACGCTTCATTCGCTTGATCGCCAAAGAATGCATCTGCAAAGCGGGATCAAGCCCAATAATTTTTTCAACTTTTGATGTTTGATAATAGGGAATGTTGAGACCCGTTCCAATTCCGATTTCGAGGATACGCCCTTGGGCTAGAGGAATCAGCTTTTCCCGTTGACGACTGATCGGCTTCATCCCGCAGACAAAATCGAGAAGATAGGGGAGAATACGTTTTTCGTACCAAGAAAAATTCATTTTTTCTCATCATGCATTAAGAAGTTTTTATAATCGGAATATTTAAAAGAATTGCACTCCCCCACAAAACAAATCCCGAAATAAGGGGAATCAGAAAATTATCATCGATCTTAAACGGAAGAAGTTCAGCGATGGATGCCGTAGATCCACCGATAAAAGAAAATAAAAGAAGCCTTGGAAGAGGAATAAAATTATCTAAAAAAACATATGTAATTAAAAAACAGACTAAAAAACTTGCGAGAGTTCCAACAAAAGATTTACCTCGTAAAAGATGAATAGATTTTTTTCCCCAAAGAGTTCCAAAAAATGAAGCCGCTGGATCGCCTAAAGCCAGATAAAGTATACTTAATATGGCAATGGGTTTTGGAAAAATAAGAATAGAAAGAATACTTGAAGCAACAAAGAAAACGCCGGAATGGATCTTTGTTTTTTCCGAATCTTTCAGAATCCAGTGTAGTTTTTTAGCGGTATTTTGATAAAGTTCGGGCGATCGACGACGAATAATTTCTCCGAGGAGATGAGCGGCTGAATTAGCAAAAAGAAAAAGGAGAACTTCTGTTTTCGTTAGAAAAAATTGGTAGCCAAGAGCTACAAATAATCCAAAAGAAATATGCCAAATCTTTCGAACAAGCTTCACATCTTTTTTAATTATTAAATTACGTGAAAATTCTTTTTTCATGATTTCAGTCTAATGAAAATTTTTGAATTATTTTACCCATCCCACTCTCAAATAAATCGGCCATCGGATCCTCTTTTCTTCTTCCGGATCTCCCCAAGCCGCAAGAAGATTCTCAAAAGCAAGCTCGATCGGATTTTGATTTTTCTGCTGGATATATTTTTGGGTGGAAGACCAGGTCGAAAGATATCCAATCAGCTGATGCAGATTCCAATCAGCCTCCATTTCGAAGGAAGGAGTTTCGATTTCCTGAAAAGGGAAAGGAATGGTCTGATATTTTTCTTCAACATATTTTCTCTCTTTGGGCCAGAACGATCCTAAAATATCTTCATAAAGCTGATGAACAATTTGATCAATTTTTTGCGAAATAAGATGCAATCCATAACTCCAGATCGCTAAAATTCCTTGAGAAGTAGAAACACGTTTCACCTCCTCAAAAAATTGATCAGAATGAAACCAGTGAAAAGCTTGTGCAACTGTCACCAAATCAACGCTTTGAGCAGATAAATTAGAATGCTCTGCCGAGACAACCCGATATTCGATATTTGGAAGTGGCGTCGCATTCTGAATCTGGGTGCTGCTTGCATCGGTCGCATAAACTTTCTGAAAATATTTTGAGAGAACAACAGCCGCTTGGCCATTGCCAGTCGCACAATCCCAAACGGAGTTTTTTGTCGGAACCTGGGAACAGATAAAATCAAAAAGATTTTGAGGATAGTGCGGGCGATAAAGTGAGTAATCTTTGGATTGATTGGAAAAATAATCTTTGAAATTTAACACAATATTTATCCCTGAAATTTAAAACTATTTCAGGGATATTTCATGTTTGTGAAAGAGAAATCAACCTGTTTTGTCTTGACGACTTTCTTTTCTACTCCAAAAGAAAGCAGAAGAAGTTGAAAGAGATTAGACCTCTTGCGTAAATCCAAATTGATGGTTCGACTACGCTCACCATGTCCCAGTTTTACCCAATTGGGACACCCTGAGCTTGCTCGCCTCGCTGAAGCTTCCGCGAAGCGGGTCGAAGGGTCACTCTGGATGATTTACGCAAGAGATCTATTGAATGAAAATCTTTGCAAGAAAAAACACAGAAATGAAACAGGTAAAGAAGAAGAGAGTAAAGTCGGACGAAGAGGAAGATCGGTTATCTTGAATCAAACTGCATCCTCCCGTCTCTTTATTAAATAATGCGCGGGGCGGGACTCGAACCCGCACAGGTTGCCCCACATGCCCCTCAAACATGCGTGTCTACCAATTCCACCACCCGCGCGTTTATGAAGAAGAACACAGAAAACAGAATTCAGGAGACAGAATAAAAGAGAAAAGCACCTTCTTCTGATTTCTGTATTCTATCTTCTGAATTCTTCTTTTCTTTATTTCGGTTTTGTTTCAGCTGGCACTGTTTCTGGAGCCGGCATCGTTGTCGGTAATGTCATTCCTTTTAAAACGGTTGTATTTGCCTTCTGTTTAGAAAGATTTGCCAGATAAATACTGGTCACCAAAAAAATCACTGCAGCAATGGTTGTCATTTTTGAGAGAAAAGTGGCTGCTCCTCTCGGGCCGAAAACAGTCTGGGAAGCTCCTCCGAAGGTTGCTCCGATGTCTGCCCCTTTTCCGGCCTGAAGCAAAATCACGATAATCATGAAAATACAAACAATAAAATGAATGGTCAATACCAGTGAACTCATAGGAGTTTCCTTTTTATATTTCCTTGGATGCTGCTGGAGCTGTCTCGTTAAACTGGATGATTTTCGAAAACTGGTCGGCCTGAAGTGACGCAGATCCAACCAAAACTCCATCGATATGCTGTTCTTTCATCAATCCGGCGATATTTTCAGGCTTTACCGAGCCGCCGTACAGTAATCGCACATTATTGGCGGTGGGTGAATCATAAAGTTTGGTAAGCAGATTTCGGATAAACGAATGAACTTCTCCCGCCTGCTCCGGGGTTGCCGTATTTCCGGAACCGATCGCCCAGACCGGTTCATACGCGATCACAAAATTGTTGAAATCGTGGATTCCGACATCGGTCAATCCTCTTCGAATCTGGTGTTCAATCACTTCAAAGGTTTTGTTTTCTTTTCGCTCTTGTGCGGTTTCTCCGACACAAAAAACAGGAATCAGATCGACATTTAAAACAGCATGAATCTTCTTGTTGATCATCGCATCGGTTTCCTGAAAATGCTCTCTTCTTTCAGAGTGCCCCAAAATCACATACTGGCAACCGATATCTTTTAGAAAGAGGGGAGAGATCTCTCCGGTGAAAGCGCCTTCTTCTTCCCAGAAACAGTTTTGCGCCGCAAGTTTTAGGGGAGTTTCCTGGACCGCAATCGAAACAGAATAAAGAGAGGTAAAAGGGGGAGCAACAGCCACCTCAACCTCCAACGATTCAGCAAGGAGATTTTTGATCGAAGTGACCAGTTTAATCGAGTCAGAAAGATGGTTGTTCATCTTCCAGTTTCCGACGATCAAAGGTTTTCTTAAGTTTGGTTCCATTTTGAATAAAGAATTCAGAAGTCAGAATACAGAAATCAGAAGATGGTACTTTCTTTGTTATGCTTATTCTGTCTCCTGAATTCTGTCTCCTGAATTCTCTCTTATTAAATTTCCAACGCCTTAAGTCCAGGCAAAATTTTTCCTTCCAGACAGGCGAGGGTCGCTCCTCCACCGGTTGAAATGTGGCTGACCTTATCCGCGACGTTCGCTTGGACAGCGGCAGAAGCAGAATCTCCTCCACCAATGACCGTCAATGCTTTTGCGTTTGCGACTGCTTTGGCGATCGCCAAGGTTCCTTCATTAAAGGGGGGAGTTTCATAAACTCCCATCGGGCCGTTCCAGATAATCGTTTTTGCTTCGGCAATTTTTCTTGAAAAACTTTCAATTGTTTTTGGACCGATATCGAGCCCCATCTGATCGTCTGGGATATCCCCTTCGACAATCGAGTTTGGAACTTCAGAGTCGATCTTTGAGGCAATTTTATGATCGATCGGCAGTATCAAAGGAATTCCTTTTAGTTTTGCTCTTTCAATAAATTTTGCCGCCAGATGAAATTTGCTCTCTTCAACACGGGATTTTCCGACTTTTTTCCCTGCAGCTTTTAGAAAGGTGTAGGCCATCGCCCCACCAATCAGCAGCATATCGACTTTACTTAAGAGATATTCAACCACACCAAGTTTATCAGCGACTTTGGCTCCTCCCAAAATGGCAAGAAGCGGGCGTTGTGGTTTTTCAAGCACTTCAGCCAGGTAGTCGACCTCTTTTTTGACGAGAAAGCCGATCCCTTTTTCCTGAAAGTGGCTCACCATCCCGACAGTGGAGGCGTGGGTTCGGTGAAGAGTCCCGAAAGCATCGTTGATGTAAACTTCTGCAAGCGAGGCAAGTTTTTGCGAAAAAATCGGGTCGTTTTTTTCTTCTTCTGCGTGAAATCGGAGGTTTTCAAGTAAGACAATATTTCCTTCCCGCATTTCATGGGTTATTTTTTTGACCGCATCGCCAATACAATTTTCAGGAAAAATCACATCTTGTTCCAGAAGTTCAGAAAGATGTTCTGCCACCGGAAGAAGAGAGTATTTTTGATGATAAGTTCCTTCCGGCCGCCCGAGATGAGAAGCGAGGATGATTTTGGCATCTTGGGAAAGCGCATATTTTAAAGTCGGGAGAACCGCTTTGATTCGGGTGTCATCGAGGATACGGTCATTCTTGAAAGTGACATTGAAGTCGACTCGAATGAAAACCCTTTTTTTGGCAATTGAAAGATCAGAAATCGTTTTGATCATAGCTGTTTCGCAATCAACTCGGTTACTTCTACCATTCGTTGGGAAAAACCGGTTTCGTTGTCATACCAGGAAATTACTTTTACCATTGTGTCGTCCATCACCGAGGTGAGAAGCGAATCAACCGTCGAAGAAAAAGCATTTCCGTTATAATCGCTCGAAACAAGCGGTTCTTCGGTGTAAGCGAGAATTCCTTTTAATGAGCCGACTGACGCCTCTTTTAAAGCTTGATTCACCTCTTTGCCTGAGGTTTTCTTTTCAACATCGCAGACAAAATCAACCAGAGAAACATTCGGGGTCGGAACGCGAATGGATAATCCGTCAATTTTACCATTCAGCTCTGGGATGACGAGTCCAATTGCCTTTGCCGCTCCGGTCGTTGTCGGAATCTGTGAGAGTGCCGCGGCTCTAGCTCTTCGCAGGTCTTTGTGGGGGACATCGAGAATTTTCTGGTCATTCGTATAAGAATGAACGGTCGTCATGAAACCCCGTTTGACTCTAAAGTTTTCATGAAGAACCTTGACGAGTGGAGCCAGACAATTCGTGGTGCAGCTTGCATTCGAAACAATATGATGTTTTTTCGGATCGTACGATTTGCAGTTCACTCCCCGAACAATGGTCAAATCGATCTCTTTGCCAGGGGCTGAAAGAATCACTTTTTCAACGCCGTTTTTCAGATGTTCGCTGCATTGCGCTTTGTCGGTAAATCTTCCGCTACATTCCAAAACAATTTTGACGCCGTATTCTCCCCAATTCGACTCTGCTGGGCTTTTCCAGGCGGTAATCGGAATTTTTTTGCCATCAATCAGGATGGAGCTTCCATCCGATTTAATCTCATTTTTCAAAGTTTTATGAACCGAATCGTATTTGAGAAGATGAGCCATCGACTCCGGAGGAGCGATATCATTGATCACCGCGACTTCAATGGATGGATTTTCTTTCAAGATTTGACGGAGAATTGAGCGGCCAATGCGTCCAAAGCCGTTAATTCCAATTTTTGTTTTCATGATAGATACCCTTGAATTAAAAAGGAAAAGCTCGAATATCGAAGAAATGAAGGGCTGTCAACAGAAAGAGAGAATACAGAAGACAGGAGATAGAAGTCAGAATGAAAGGAAGAATCCTTATTCTTCTGTCTTCTGATTTCTGTCTCCTCTATTCTTTCTTTTCATTTCTCCTTTGCCCCCTTTTTTAAAATTGTGATAGTCCCGTTTTCTATGGCTAAACTTCTTATTTCCGATCTTGAAGAAAATATGAATTTTGAGAGTTCTTTTTTGGTCGCTCAAAAGTCTTTGCTCACTTCAAAAACGAATCGTCCTTATCTCAGTTTAAAATTAGCCGATTCCTCCGGCGAAATTGAGGCGCGCGTTTGGGATAATGCCGAAGAAATCGCGACACTGTTTGACAAGAAAGATTTCATTCATGCGGTTGGGAGAGCGGTGGTTTATCAAGACAAAATGCAGGTCAGTCTGGTGAAGATCAAAAAGTTGAATCCGAATGAGATTAACATTTCCGATTTTTTGCCGATGACCAAAAAGAATATCGAAGAGATGGCAAGTCAGCTTCTCCAGCTCATCCGCACCGAAATTAAAAACGATTGGATTCGAAAATTACTTCTATCGATCTTCGAAGATGCTGAAATTCTCTCCCGTTTCAAGAGAGCCCCTGCTGCCAAAACCAATCACCATGCGTGGGTTGGAGGATTGCTCGAACATGTTCTTCATTTATGCGATCTGGCGAGAGATGTGCTGAAACACTATCCGATGGTGAATCCCGATCTGGTCTACACCGGATTGATGTTGCATGACATCGGCAAGATTTATGAAATGTCTTATGAAACCTCGTTTGATTATACCGATGATGGACAACTCGTGGGTCATTTAATTCAAGGGGTTGAAATGATTTACGACAAAGTTAGAGCGATTCCGAATTTTCCTCCCAAAATCAAAACTCATGTAGTTCATCTTGTTTTGGCTCATCACGGAAAATTAGAATTCGGTTCTCCCAAACTCCCGATGACGCTCGAAGCGTTGATGGTTCACTATTTAGACGACCTCGATTCTAAGATTCAAGGGGTGCTTGATCTGGCGGCGAAAGAAAATTCTGATTCTCGTTGGACAAGCTTCAATCGGCTTTTTGGACGGCCGATGTATAAAAATAGCCAGGGTGATTTAGATGAAATGATTCCCACCAAAATAGAGGCAAATCATCCACCTCAAAACAGTTCTTCAACCGCTTCTCAAAAAAGATTATTCAAAGAACCTTTATCGGCAACCCTAGCAGAGCAGCTTCAGCAAATTTCGAAGAAATAATGGGAGGATCCATCATGAAAGCGTTCTAGGGCAATTACTTTTTTTAAGTATCGGATTTAGGTGAGAGGAGGGAGGGGAGGAGCTTTGATTGCACCTGTAATGGCAACGATGGAGGTTGCGATGTCATTGTTACCGGAAGTAGCGTTTCTTGCGCACAGTCTACCTGTTCGAGTTGTTATATGATCGTCACGATTCCTGGGTCGTCAACGCTTCAGCGGGCTGAAAAATAGGGAGTCAAGAGTCTTGTGATTCAACTGAATTGAAGCAGGGGGATCCCAGCCTTCGCTGGGATGACATTCAAACAATGAGACAAACTATTTTGATTATAATCCCAACCATTTTTTAGG
>CAZSRQ010000100.1:0-8140 GCA_964609335.1 uncultured Pseudomonadota bacterium | reverse complement strand
CGGAAGAAAAGCTTCTTCGTCCTCCAATGAAAGCTTGATCGACAGAAGAGAAGTTTGGGGGGGTAGTCGACGCAACCGCTCCACCTCCCACTGGAGATGAACCTCCCGTTGGCGTATTATTTCTCGAATCAATAACCCGGAAATAAACGGCGAGCTCGGGGTGGGCTTTCAGGGCGAGAAAGCCTAAATCAATATTAAAATATTTGGCGTAAGCGACAAGGTAATCAAAATCGATATCGGCGATATTACCTTTTTCCAAATTGCGGATGACATTCAGATCCAACTCCAAATTTGCAGCCAATCTAACAGCAGATAATCCGGCTCTTTCCCTTAATAAAACTATGATTCTTGCAAAAGAGGGAAGATCAGAGATGGCTGTATCTACCTGGGACAAATCAATCGGAATATTTCCCTTTTCATCGACAATCTTTTTCTCTTTCACCTCTGGATATTTTAAAAGATAGCACTCGGAAAGAAGGGATTGATTTTCGGTACGAATTCTTTTGAATCTTTCAGATTCTTCTTCATTAGCATCTTTCGCCAATATCAGATTGGCAAGCTGAACAAAAAACTCTATCCTCGGTGCAGCTTTTCCATGCTTATAATTTTGATACGTCTCCACAGGAATTTGCAATTTTGAAGCAAAGTCCTCCTCAGAAAAGCCGAACTTTTCCCGAATAAGATCAATCTTTTCTCCAATCACCATTTTCGGTCGGCAAAGTTTTTTGCGAAGTTCTTCAAAAGAGATCAAGAGTGACGGTGCTGTTTCAGGTTCAAAGAAAGCATCTTCGATATCTGCTTCAGAATCCGATCTTGCGACGTGAACAGGAACCAACTCTGCCACTTCTTTATGAACGACAAGGTAGACCAGAGAAAAGGGGAGATCCAAAGCCTCGGCCAAAAGAGTCACCTGTTCATAACTCAGAGAATATAAAGCCCCGTTTAAGATTTTATGAAAAGTCGATTGATCGGCATTCAAGCGTTTGGTTAAAAACCTGACAAGCTCAGCCATCGATTTGACCGGTGCATTTCCTGAATGGATTCGATCCAAAATAAAATCAGCCAAAGGTTTTTCCAAAACTTGATCGAGCGAATATCCTTCGGGAAGAAGAACCACATACCCTGAGGCTCCTCCATAATTTGCAACCTCAAGCATGTCATCGTTATAACTTTCGTAAACTGCCAAGAAATCTTCTACTGAAAGTTTTCCTTCGATCTGTTTTTTTCTAAAGGCGACAAGTAATTTCCAGAGAGTTTCTAGCCCAATTTCTGGTTTATTTCCTTCTTCGATCTTGCCAATCAACTGCCTGTTTACTCCGGATAATTGGGCCAATGCTGTTAGATCCATTCCCAACGATGCGCGAACGGCTCTGAGTCGTGCTCCAAATCGTTGATAGGGATGAGCTTTATCCGATCTGGAATCGGCGGGAGAAAGAGCTTCTGCCTGTTTTTCCAATACCACCGGCTCGGTTCCTTTTCTATTTTCAACTTCGAAAACTTTAACGAGACGTGGTTCCACGACCAAAGCCATATATCCGAAATCTCTTCCAGTCGCCTGGGCTAATAGGGCGAGGTTTTCATCTGAGATCGATTTCATCTTTCCCGATCTCAAATCTCGGCAGAAGGAATCCTGAAGCCCAACCAGATTCATAAACTCTCGATCGGTAAGCCTTTTAGCCATCTTTCTTCGACGAGTTAAATCCTCAATCAATAAATCAAGAAGCCCAATGAGAGTTAAAGTGGCTAATCGCTCTTGAGTAAACAATTCATCCAGAGTGATGATTAATTTATTCCCTCGGACTATTCTTCTCTCTTTCAATCCGGGACATAAATTTGAATAAATCAGGGCTCTTGCATTTCTTAAATCCTCAAAATCCGGTTTTTCACATATCTCTAAAAAAGTATCTAAAGTGGGAATCGTTTTCCCGGAAACATAATCAGCATAGGTCTGCTTCGTGCATGACAAAGCGGTGAACATTTGCTGTTTTGTCCATCCCAGACTTGTTCTGATTCTTTCCAAAGCATCGCCAAAAATGGCTGCTAAATTGGCCGTGATCGCCTGATCGATTTGCTCTGCTGTATCTCTTCTAGAAATATTGAGTGCGGTGAAAAGTTGAAAGAAAAAATCAAAATTCTGCAAAATAAGCTCATACATCTGACTTTGTTTTTCTCTCTCTAAATTACGATTTTCCAGGAAAGCTTCTATTAGAAGCCCCTTTTTCTCTGCCTTTAAAACATCTGAGTTCGAATTATTGATGATGTACCTCCAACAAGAAACCAGACATTCAAACATCAATCGATAATCCGGATCTTTTCTCAACTCTTTTAACCGTTTCAGATTCTCCCCTGAAAGAGCTGGATCTGCACTCAGTTCTTCGAGTCGTCTTCGATGATACTCTAAAAGAAATTGAGCGGGGTCGGTTTGCTTTTTTGCATCTTCCGCCATCTCCATCGAATGCTGACTCTCCACCGGATCCCCCTGAATAAACTTGGGATCTCTTCTTCGCGAGGCCGGATCTCCCTCTCCTCTTACATCGGCATGGGCGGTAGCGGGAGGAGTTCCTCCGGAAGGAGGTTTATTTTGTCCGGGTAAAAATTGTACCTTCGGGAGAGACCAAGCCGCTGAACGCATTGCTCCCGTTCCTGCAAATGGGTTGTTTTGGGTCGCATCGCTTAAGGCAGATTGAACCACGACTCTTTGGGCTTGAGAATATCGTGTATCGTTCAGTTTCATTTCCACGTCACCACGAGAAGACGAACCTTCAGCAGAAACCCTATTTGTCTGTTCAAGCAAGGCAAATGCACGCGCTCTATTTTTTCCTTCCTCAACCGTAGGAGCCTCTTCAACAGGGATAGCCGCCTGAATCACCAACGGTTTTACAGGTTGACGCGCAACGATAGTTTGTCGATCCTGTTTCGATTTGAACTTTTCCGTTTGAGCTAAAGTATATTCAAGATCTTGATAAAGAAGCGGCAATAATTCTTTTTTAAATTCAGGATCAAACGGGCCAGTTTCAAGCAGGTCAATGATCGCCAACAAGGTTTTCAGTTGATCGAGACGAGTTGCCAATTGATAATTGGATAAACTTTTTTGTTTCAGCTCTAGAATTTTTGCTTCAATCGCATTTTGAATCAGCAGATTTCGTCGATGAACCTGATTGTCTGAAGTAGAGAGATCTGATAAAGCGGCATTTTGTTTTAACCAGTTTAAAATTGAGGTTTCCCGATTAAACGCTTCCGTTCTCACTCGCACGATCTCAGCGGTTTTTCTTGAGGTGATACTAAGAAGTTGACTTGCCCAAGCGACGGCGGCTCTTTCCCATTCCTTAAAAATCTCTAACCCTTTTAACTGTAGCTCGACTCTTCGTTCAGCGGGATAGTTAGAAAGTTCAACGAAGGTTCCTTTTGAAGAGGATGGGGCAACCGCTGGCGCTGCTGTAGCCGGTCTGGAGCTGAGAGAGCCGTCACTGCTTGGAGGGATTGAAGAACCGGAGGGATCAGTTCCGCCACCCTCATCGTCGGATTGATAAACCTGTTTGCATTTCTCTTCTACCCGATCGAGTAGAGCGGTGATTTGCGCTTTTTTCTCGTCAGGGCATTTTTGCAAAATTTGCCTGCGAACGCGATCATAGGCTCTTGCTCCGTTGAAGGCGACGGAGGGTTTGAAAAATCCGAAACAGCTATTGCTTCCGCCCAAATTGAAACCGTTCACAAAAAGGGAAAACATCCCGGTATAAAATTCTCCTTCCATCTTCAACAGAAATTCGAAAACCGCTTCGAGAGCCAAAAGAGCCTTTCCATTACTTGAATCGGCCAATTGAATCACCAGATTGTTGATCATTCCAAAAAATCCGCGCGCAAAAAGGGAGGGGATCGCATTTGCATACAAAAGCTGTTCTCTGGAGGACTTTTCGATCATTTGGGAAACAAGTGCTTCCTTGAAACTTTCCGGCATTTCTCTCAGATAATCTTTAACCTGTTTCCCGGAAACATCTGTCGAAAGAGCCGGCTCGACCGCAACCCCTGAAGCTGCAGGGTTGGCTTCTGGAGAGTCGACTTTTTGTCGACATTCCGTCAAAAGGGATTGAAGTTCTTGCCGATTTGACACGGGAAAATCCGAAGAATCTTCCGCCAGCAAAACCGTTAAAAAGCGGATCACCGAATCCCGCGAATCGTCATTTCCAAAGGAGGCGCGGAGTATTTCATAAAACCTTTCGCGCTGCGCAGAATCTGCCTTTCTTAAATATTCATGATATTTTTTTCGAAGCGCTTCCTGTTGTTCAATGATTCGACTGACGATGAGATCACTTCTGACTTGATAGTTCTTGATGTCAGCCTGCGGGATTGCGGTGGGTGGCGACTCAGAAGCTGGGGTCGCTGGAACAGAAGTGCCATCCTCTTTTGCCGACAGCGGAATCGTTGACGAAACTCTTTTTTGATCTCGACTTGCTTCAACTCCTCTTCCCAACTCCAAACGTCGGGGAGCCTGTTCTTTTTGAGAAAGCAGATGAGTTGGAACGGAAGTCTCGATGGATCGAGTTCGGGGAGAACCGAAAAGTCTCGCCACCCCAAAACGTTCACGAGTGAGTCTTGCCGCTTCTTGGCTGGCCTCTCTTCTTCCTTCATGAGAATTGGCCGCATCTACCACCAAAATGGCATTGGATCGATGTTGTGGAGTCCCACCCCCTTCACCTCCTCGTCCCCCGGATCGTTTTAATTTCTGGATATGAGTGCCGAGCTGTTGCAATAACTGATCTACCAATTCAAAAGAGCTTAAATCCTCCGCGCTAAAATTTTTTCCTGTTTTGAAAGAATCAAAGAAAGCCCTGATTCCCGAATGGGCCGGTTCAAGAATATTCAAATCTTTTTCATTCTCCTGAAGAAATTTAAGGAGTTTCTTCAGGAGAGTCATTCTATCCCCTTTCCGCAAAGGGGCTTGCGGATCAAACTCTTTGTTGGCAGAGATTGCGAACCATTCTTTCAAAGTTTGAGAAAAAAGGGCAATGAATGCCTGGGCGATTACGTTTGGATCCATTGGTTTTTGCTCATCGTGCTGTCCCAAACAATCGATGAACGGAGCACGCAGAAGACGTTCTCCCTCTTTCACCTTATCTATATACTTCTGGTAGGTGATCTTGGAATCATCGGCCGAAAACCGCAAAACCTTTGCCAAAGGCGGATCCAGTCGACCGGAAGGAGGAGAAGCTTCTACATCTCCAGACGCCACCCTTTTTCGAAGCTCCTGAAATAAGGCATAAGCGGATGAATATTCTTCTTTGGATGCGATAAAAACCTGATCCAGCAATGACAATAACTCTTCACTCAGAAGCGTTCTTGCATTTGACAACAAGGTTTTCAAAAACAATTCCCGGATATTCTCTTCATGCTCCAAATGGCTCCATGCCTCCAAAAAAAGAACCAAATTCGTCTGATATTGTTCCCTCAGGTTTCCACTCCTTCTATACTTCTCGGGGATTTGCAAAACGGTCAAATATTGCCGGATAGAAGCAATAAAGGCATCCGCGATGATTTGGGGATCCGGTGCTGACCGGACATCATAGTCCCCGACAGCACCCGCCGCTCCGAGCTGACCTGTCAAACTTGTTCTCAAACCAGGGCTGAATTGCGCCAAATATTCTTCGGTCGTTTCGTATTGTGAGAGGGGAAGTCTCATTTGGGCCCGATCAAATTCAACCGGAGCATCTCCTGCAAAAACATGAGCGATGTGAGAATCTCTTCTCATTTTTCCAGTGATTGGACTCTGCCTACTTTCACTTCCATAAGGATTGAGAGGACGAGAAGCGGTATCACTTGGAGCAACCGGTTTTTGCTCATAAACCGCAAATGCAGAATCATCCAACTTCAGATAGTCGACCACTCTGAACATTTTGCTGCCATCGACGGTCTTTACCCAAACGAAAGCGTTTTTTTCATCGTCGGTAATATGAACCACATAATTTTTCTGATATTTCATTTCATCTGAAAGCCAGTTCTGCTCTTTTGCCTCATCGTCTGTCATTAATTCTAAAACTCTTCCATAAGCATCGACATAAAGAAATACCACTTCGCTGTTGAATTGAAGAGAAAGATCATTATTTAAAAATTTCAAAATATTTTCATTCGTTGCGGATGAAACTCCGATGGAGTTACCGGAAAAAACGGCTCCCGGAAATTTGCTGGCAAGCTCTCCCCATTTCGCTTTCCGTTTTTCGAGCAGAACTCGAATCGCATCTTGAATCTCCTGAAGAGTGGTTCCGATCGGCATGGTTTGAATCAATTTGAAAAGTACTTCATCGGGAATTCCATCCATTCCATCGCTCGCCTGTAAAACCAGATCGTTGGGTTCAAGTTCAAGATCATTTTCTTGCAGCTCTTTTGGAACCCCTGAAATCTTCCACTCGCCCGTGGAGGAATAATGAATGATTTTTCCTTCAAGAATATCGACAACATGAGGAGCGAGTGGAAAACCAAGAGCTCCATTCCACGCAAGGCTTTCGGCAAAAGGTCTTGCGACTCGGGCGACATTTCTAACGTCGGTGGTGACAATCATCAAACCATTCTCAGTACGACGAACGACCCACACCCTCGCATCCCCCACCACCTGTGCCGAAAGGGTCGGTTTTGCTCCCGGGAAAAGTGGGCTACGAATAATGGCAGATACTGCTGTGACCGATGGATAAGGGCTGATACTATCCGGAGAGCTGTTCAGATCTTTCCATAAACTCTGAAGTCTTCCTTCATGAATCGCCTGAATGACTTTTCCTATTGCCTCATTTATCTCATTTTGAGGGCGAATTTCTCTGGAGCTATCTGCTCTCCAATATAAAAATCTTCTGAACAATTGAAGCGCCTGATGAACCTCGCCGATTACCTCTCGTACCGTCCGTGAGTCGATCGATTCAACCGGTCTTTGATTCGCCTCCAACCTTTTCACCAGAAGAAGTTGATAAACGAGAGTCGACAGATGCCCGGAGATGGCATCGTAAACTTCTCCACCGACTCCATCGACAACGAAGATATGCTCTTCCTGAACTTCTCTTGAAACTCCCTCTTGGTCTCCCACCTGATAAGAAAATCGGATTGCTGTTGCCGCATCTCCACTCGAAGCCCCCAAACTTTTTGGCATCGCAACCAGCACGGCAGACCCCAACAACCCGGTAGCATCCATGCGGCGGACATCGACCCCTGTCGCAAGAGAGAGAGGGGCACCGACATTTTCGATCGGCTGAAGAGAAGTGGTACGCTGAAATCGGTAATCAGAATCGATCGGAGCGGATTGAAAAAGGGGCGATACAGTTTTAGGAGATGGGACCATCGATATAGTAGGTTGAAACACTTGATGGTCTGCTTGATGATCTGCAACTTCACTCTCTTGAATCGCTCTAATCTGATCGTCCGGACTTCCAATGCGAAGATAGAAAGGTTTTTCTCCTTGGGGAGTAATCAAAAAAAGTTCCGTATTTAAAATCGTCTCAACCTGATAGTCAGAAGATTTAAAACGATTAGAAATCTCTCCCTGAATTGCAACGCGTTGCCCGTATCTATTTTTAGCTTGAACAGGAACGACCAACAGAGCCGGCAGGCGCGGCTCTGTTGCCACTCCACAATTTGGATCATTCTGCGGATGTTTTGGATCAGAACTCTGAAGCATTTCAATTTGCTGAATCAGGGCTCCTTCGGCCGGTTGTACTTTATTATATAAAATATTCCGAACAAGAGCGGCCAGGCTTATTTGCTCAGTTGTCTCAACTCCCTGGTCAATCTCATTTTGGATGTAGGCAATGTGACGGTCTCTAACGCTTGGACCCTCTTGAGGATCGGTTGGGTCTATTCTTCTATCTTGCCCGAAGGTTCCATTCGGATCTCGAACTCTCCCTGAAGCTCCTCCGTTTTGTCCGATTGGTTCAACTCTTTCGGGAGAAGGTTGTTCCCTCCTCACTATTTCCCTAAATATTCTGAGATTTTCTAAAAAATTTCCCAGAGTTCGATAGGCCTCTTCCAATTGATGCTGCTCTATCGGATTCGACAAGCCTGGTTTTGCCTTATTTTCATACTTTTTAATTACTCTCGACTCTCTCAACACCATTTTGATCTGCATGGAAAGCGTCACGATCATGAAATTATAATGATCATTGACATC
>CAZSRQ010000099.1:0-8557 GCA_964609335.1 uncultured Pseudomonadota bacterium | reverse complement strand
GTCCTCATCGCTAATCTCATGGCGGCTTTTCATCCCCCCTTCTCATCTCATCCAACATTAATTGTCAACAGAACCTAAGAACGCTCCTCTTTTGGATGCAATTTCTGATCAAAACGATCAGCTCTCCTATTCGCGAGAGGAGAGGTTGCATCGAAAAGATAAGAAGATTGATCAAAACGATGAGAGGGGTGATAAAAACGATCAGATCGCCCCTTTTTAAAGAGTAGCCCCCCCAAAGAAGAGGGGGGATTTATTTCCAACTATTTGAATCCCCAGATCCATATGACCCCCCCAATAATTAGAAACGGTGTTCCGATAATTCCAAAGAGGGCGGGAAAAAACCAGAGTTGCCAGAATCTATCGATGAAGGCATTTGAAGGGGTGGTTGGAGAGTAACGTACGGGAACAAACTCTCCTTTATGAAACGCAGGAGGGTTTGCGCCGATTAGGCTTTCAAACTTTACAGGTGAATGTCCAGAGGGGGTAAATTCTACAACAGGGCGGTAGATTCGACCCGTTCGGTGAAAATCAACTACGGTTCCGCTACCAGTCACATAATTCAACAGCTTAACCATTCGGATAAGCGCCATGGTTGTTGCAACCAAAATAAATGCGCAACCTAAACCTCCAAATATTTTTGATAGCAAAGAAAATGTGTTCAACATGGTAAAGTCTAAACCACTGTCAACTACAAGTCGACAGATTTAGTTGGCTGGATCGTTTCTCGATTGAAAAATTGCCTTTCTTTTTCTGCCAAGATAGAATTTCCGGCATGACCCAAACGTCATCTTCAATTTCTCCCCGAGAAGAGCTTCTCATCCTCCAAAAAAAACTGTTTCGTCAAAACCAGAAAATCATTGAAAACTCAATCCTGGTCCAGGAGAGGGGATTCAAAAAATACCGAAAGGAATATTACAAGAGAACCTCCAACTATGATCATGTTTCTACGGTTGAAGAGTTTCAGGAAGCCTTGGGGCAGGCGGAGATTGTGTATGTCGGCGATTATCACACGAACAAGCAATCCCAGAGGGGATTTCTGAGAATCCTGAAAATTCTCAGTGAGACGAATGTTCAATTCCAGATTGCCCTCGAGTTAGTCCACAAAAAATACCAAAAATTTATCAACCAGTTTTTGAAAGATGAAATCAGCGAAAAAATCTTTCTCGAAAAAATCCATCTCAAACGGCGATGGTATTTTGATTTGTGGGAAAACTTTCAGCCGATTTTTGATTTTGCCAAATATCATCATCTTCCCCTTTATGGAGTCGAATCGGCAACCCGCGGAAAGGCGACTTTGAAGGCGCGCGATCATGCCTGTGCCAAGACACTTTTTCAAATTCTGAGAAAACATCCTGATCGTAAACTGGTTGTTTTCATCGGGGATCTTCATATTGCGAGTGAGCATCTTCCGTCGGAACTTCATCGACTCTTGAAAAAAGGGGAGAAGAAAAAAGAGTTGCTGATCTACCAAAATTCAGAGCGAATTTACTGGAAATTGGCCGAACTTGAAATGGAAGAAAAGGCGGAGATTGTCCGAATCAATGAGAACAGTTTTTGCCTGATGAATACGCCGCCGATCATCTGGCAACAGAGCTATCTCAACTGGCTGGAACATGAAGAAGGGGAAATCGACTTTGCCGATGCAAAACACAGTTTTCTGGAGATTACCGACCGGATTGCAAATTTTCTCGAGATTGAGCTCCCATCCTCCAAAGACGAAGTCGAGATTTACACTTGCGGTGATCTCAGTTTTTTGAAGAGACTTCGGGAAGACAGCTATTTCAAAAAAAGGGATATCAAAAGAATCAAGAACCAGATCTCGGCGGGAGAATCGTATTACATCCCGAAAAAGAAAATCACCTATCTGGGCAGTTTGTCTTTGAACCATATTGCCGAAGAGGTTTCGCATTTTATCCGTCATCTCTGCGCGGGAGATGAATTTGAAAGGGATCCGGCCGATGCCTTTTATGCCAACATTCTTCATGAAGCTCTCGGATTTTTCGGATCAAAAATCATCAATCATAAAAGAAAATGTCTGCACGATTCCGATTTTAAAAAACTGATTGTTTATTTCAGGGATACCGATCGGCCGATTCCTCCCAATCGTGCGCTTGAAGTGGAGATTGCCCATCTTGTTCTTGAACATCGAAAAAGGGAGAGAAAGAAAAAAATGATCTCTTCGACCGAGGTGATGAGTCATCCACACTCCCTTTTTTTTGGGGCAACCCATGCCTTGGGATATATGTTGGGGGACCGGCTGTTTTATGCGTTGATGGCAGAAAAGATTACAAAGGAAGAAATAAAAGCTATTTTTTATAACCCTTTCAGAGAAAAAGGGAGTTCAGCCGCTGTTTATCTTTCTTTGTTAAATAAAGTAGAAAAAGTTCGATTACCGAAAAGGGTATGAGTTCATTGAATTGATTTTTTTACCACTCAGACATCTCAATCAATTGAGTGCAAATCCAACATGAGAAGCTTGTAGAACTACGTATCAAAAAAACACTTCAATTCCGCCACACTTCACTCCTCTTGTTTTATTCCGGATGCAAGTAGGTGACTGAGCATTGAAGCTTTTATAAATGGTACACAATTTGCTTATATTTGTAAGAGTTGGCTTGTGTTTAAAATGTTTGTTGCAGTGAAGTTCTAACTAATTGTTATTATTATTGAAATTTATGTTCGAATTTTCATATTGAGGAGTTCTCTTCTCGATTATTTAGGAAACCATGATGACTTTTGACCTCAAAAAATCGGTTCAAGAATATACTGACTTAACAGTTTTTGGTACTCCGAAGAGCGATATTCGTGAGCGGGAAGGGAAGGTCGTTGGCATTCTGAATGAAGTCTTGACTCAATCTCTCGAAGTTCAAGAAGCTTTTAATCAAGCGGTTTGTCAGCAAACCGATCGGGTTTTTCATGGATGGGATTATTGGCTTCGAGGTCGAAATGCAAAAGCGGTTCGTCAAGCCATTCTCCACAATCAACCGGCGGATTGTTCAAATTTTCAAAGAAATAGACAGTTAACCGTCGAACTTTTAAATCCTGTATTTGCCAAGATTAATTTTGGAGGCCAATATGTTTCGAGTCCTGAAGTTGAAGAAGTTAAAGAATTATATCTCACGGGTAAATTTAAATTAGCAGATGATTTAACCTATGTTCTCGATGCTCTTCCCGATTTTCGAACAGATGACGCAAAAGCTCGATTTTTGCTCACTTTTTTAATTCCAGGAAAATGGTTGGCCTACATCGGTTTATTTGGAGGGGCATTCAGCTTTGGATTCGGAACCGCCAAAACAAGCCAAGCGATTCAAAAGTTAAATCATATTCAAGATGAGAAACAGAGAAAAGAGGCAATTCGCGATTTAGCGCGTGGTTCTTCGACGATGCTTCTTTCGTTAGTGAGTATGTTGGGTGCATCTAGAAACTTCGATTGGTCATCTGGTAAAAATGTGACGCGATTGCCGACAGCCGCAGACAAGATGCCAGAACAGCCAAATCGAGCAGTATTGCCAGAAGATAAAATTACGCCGATTCGTTCTGAACCTTCTCCCTCATCATTGAATCAAAAACCTGCAACCGATAATCTTTATCCACAAGTAGCCAATGACAATGCATCTGCTTTGGGAAATTCTTCAGGGCCGAATGGATCTCCGTGGGTTGGATCCAAAGGAGGGCAGAGTTTTTCAAATAGTCCGGTTCAACCCTTGAGAAGTGTAGCTGCTGGTGGGAGTGGAAGAGCATCGATGAACAGTGCTGTAAGTCAAAAAGCGGAAGAGATGTGTGAGGGGGCAAAATACAGTTTTAACGGAAATGCAGCATTGGCAATAAAACCAAATCCTGTTCAGACGATTCCAATCCCAGTTTCACCCGCTCCTGGACAATGTGGAAATGAAGCTGCTCTCCCGGCTAATTCCCCTCTCATTTTCTCAGACTATAATGGGGAACATGTTTCGCACGCTTCTTTGATTAATTTGAAAGGGGTTGAAGAATATCTGGCTCATTTGGTTGCTTCTTTTCCAGCGGTTTTGGCGGTGATGATGAGTGGGGATTCTGGAGTGAACAATGATCCCAAGGTTGGTGGGGAAGATTTGGAAGATGTCACTATACAATTAATAAGGATCGCTTTATCGGATAACAGTCAAAGACCCATTCAGCAGGCACAGGGACCGCTTGCTAAAGCAGTCCTTGCTATCTATGACCACGCATTCGCAGCATTAAAGGAACTTTCAGCAGATTTACCTCCAATACTTGCCATCTCTGCCTCTCACAATTTAGTTTCAGAAGCTCTAGAAGTTTATAATCGATTATCGACCGATCATAAACAAAAAGTGGAGGTTATAAGACAGAGTACAGAGAGGGAATTAGTTGATTTAATTAACAGTCGTATGATTCCGGAAATGGAGAATCGCACAATACAAAAAGGATTATTAGAGGCTCCACCCTATCAAGCACAGCAAGATCACAGAACTTGTGCGATTGCAAATTTCTGTATGATTTTTGCGGGTATTACAGGCATTTTTATCCCGGAAAGAGTTATTTTTGAAGCAGCTAAAGAAGTGGAAGGAATAATCATAAAGGGGACTCATGGAGCTCGAATGATTAATCCGGACAAGTTATGGCAAATGCTTCAAAATGTTTTTACATATAAATTTCTCGGAATGAATATAGATGTTTTGAATGGAATATTTGCACATTGGAAAAAAGGCGGTCCTAATCGTGAAGCCTATTTGACTGTATCCCTCTCCTCTGAAGTAGTTGAAGGCGGTACACATGAAGTCGTTGTACTAGGGATCGATGAAAAATATGTTATCGTTCATGATCCATCGCAACGAGTGGGTGCTGCCAATAGACAGATTGATAAAAAAGATTTTATTCATCGGTGGGGTCGGACAGGTCTGAGTGGTCAAATAATCTTAGTAGAAAAAGCACCTATATGCATGGAAGTTCAGGGCGTGATGAAGTGATGAGTTTCCGAAAGGATCATTTTTTTCTGGATGAAGGTGACCATAGACTCCGTATCGAGAGTTGCCATACATCCCATCTCCGCCGCCATAATTGCCTGACGAATAAAAACACATGGTCGACATAATCTCCCGCGCGACAAATACTCCCTCGATGTTCGTTTGTGCCCCTCTTTTTACCCCCTGATGCATTCCATCTCATAATTCATCAAACTTGCATAAAACCTGATATCCGGATTTTTACCTTCAATATAATCTTTTTCCCAATCGTTCTTGAAAAGGATGATCGGATATTCCCGAACATCGTAAACAATTTGCGAATGGTAATAACTTAAAAAATTTTCCATCACTTTTTTGTTATCCGAGTGATACCAGCGGGAAATATTATAGTTGAGCGGCGTGAAAACCGCATCGGCGCCATATTCGTGGAGAAGGCGAAATTTTACCACTTCAAGTTGAAGCTGACCGATCAATCCGATGATCACTTCGGAGTTGTGCTTTTTTCTAAAAATTTGTGAAGCCCCTTCTTCGGCAAGCTGGTCGAGTCCTTTGTGAAGCTGTTTGATTTTGATCGGATTTTTCAGTTCAACCCGGCAAAAAATTTCGGGAGAAAATTGCGGTATCCCTGTGAATTTCAACTCTTCTCCAGACGTCAAAGCATCGCCAATCATCAAATTGCCGCGATCATGAATTCCGATGATATCTCCCGCATAGGCCCGATCAATGTTTTTCCGATCCTGCGACATGAACTGGATGGCATTGTTGATCTTGAAATTGCGTTGTTGTCTGACGTGATAAACAGTCATCCCCTGAATAAACTCTCCGGAGCAGATTCGGAGAAAGGCACAACGATCCCGATGCTTTGGATCCATATTTGCCTGAATCTTGAAGATCAGTCCGGTAAAATTTGCCTCATCCGGTTCAACCAAACGGCTCTCGGAAGGGCGCGCTCGCGGGCTTGGCGCATAGGCGATAAACGCATCCAATAATTCCTGAACCCCAAAATTGTTCATCGCCGATCCAAAAAAAACCGGGCTTAGATTTCCGTTCAAAAATTTCTGCTGATCAAAATCGTGTCCGGCACCCCTTAAAAGTTCCAGCTCTTCCTTGAGTTGATCGAGCAATTCTTTTCCAACTTTTTCCTGAAAAATCGGATCATTGAGATCGCCAAAAAATTCCTGCTCAAAGTTTTTTGTTTTCTGGTTCGGATTAAAAAGCCGGATTCTTTTATTCTTCAGATCATAAACACCCTTAAATCGGCTTCCTTGGCCAATCGGCCAGGTCATGAGAGAGCAGGGGAGTTGTAACACTTTCTCAACCTCATCAATCAGATCAAACGGATTTCTCCCTTCCAAATCGAGCTTGTTCATGAACGTGATGATGGGAAGATTTCGATCGCGACAAACCTGAAAAAGTTTTTTGGTTTGAGTTTCAATTCCCTTGGACGAATCAATCACCATCAAGGCGCTGTCGACCGCGGTCAACACCCGATAAGTATCTTCACTAAAATCCTGATGTCCCGGGGTATCCAGAAGATTGAATTCATGCTTTTCATACGAAAATTGCATGACAGAAGAGGAAACGGAAATTCCACGTTGCTTTTCAATTTCCATCCAATCGGATTTGGCGAAATGGGTTGCTCTTTTCGCTTTCACGACTCCCGCCATATGAATCGCATTTCCGAAAAGAAGCAGCTTTTCAGTGATCGTCGTTTTTCCGGCATCGGGATGGGAAATAATGGCGAATGTTTTCCGGCGTTCAATTTCTCTTAAAATTTCTGGATTCACCTTTTGCATCAGGTTCGCCTTATAATGCAATTCAATCCAGAATCAGAGAAAAAAATTTGGAAAATGGTAGTTCAATTGTTGAGTAGGGGGATCCCCGAAAAAACCTTCGGGGATGACAATCATTGGGAATGACCTGAGTAGTTACAAAACTAGAAGAAAAACATCATTCGTAAAGTGCTGGCTACTGCGTTATGCACGGTTGGGCTCGCTCCGGGGGTTGGAATATAGGTAAAAACCGGTTGAAGGTATAAATCAGCAACGATATGAGCCTGATAATATGCCTGAAACATCAGCTCACTGGCTCGGCCAAATTGAGTTTGATTGAGCCAGGAGAGCGCCATGCCGGCTCCGAGTGAGTCAAGGGGGCGTTTGGGGAGAAGACGAAATCCGGTGAAGCCAGCACCCACGTATCGGGTGATCGGCAATACTGTCGAGTTGTTGACCCCAAATTGATAATACATCGAGAGGCCGCTATTATTTTTATCGGAATGTCGAAACCAGAGCCGTTGCGATCCGAACAGATACCAACCGAAAGAACCGTTTTGAGAAACGCCGGGTGCCCCTTGCAAGGTTCCTGTTTGATACCAAGCCCCCGTTCCGATGTTTCCAGGTTTTCTGTCTTTTCCCAGCAACCAGTTGTATCCGACTTCTCCGGCATTGAAGTAGTAGCCATTAAATTCGGGGAGGACATTGATTCCGGTCTGTTTTCCACGAGCCTGATTTCCATCAAAGACACCGGCAGTAAAATACCACTCTTTGACCGGCACGACACTCATCACAACACCATAGGCGGAATTATAATAACCAGGCAAAACCCCCAACATCGTTGGGTTGATAAAAATCGGGGTATAAATCAAACCGCTGACCGCAGGAATATAAGAACGATTGTCAGTGACCGGAATCGGTCTCAACACATTTCCAAAATCATAGGTCGGAACCGATTTTCCGATTCGAAAAATTAGTTTGCCATCCAACAGTTCTTGTCGATACCAAAGCTCGTAAAGTTGGGAACGATTAAACGGGGTATCTCCTGGAAGTCCGTTATAACCCTGAATACTCCCCGCTTCTCCGTTGGTGTTCGAACCATTGAATTGTAAATAATCGACTCCAAAACTTGCCCCTTTCCAGTTAAGAAGTTTTTGTGCGTCGATGTTCAAATCGAGGATGACGAGGCTATTTAAACTCCAGGCGCCTGGTTTTACTCCTCCCGATATCAGCGAGTTGATATCACTAATCCACAAACCACCAAATCGAACTCCATGGTTGTCTTTTATTCCCGCTTTTTCCAAAAAAAACTTCTGGGCTCTTCCGGAGCCGACTGAAATGTCGACCGCGCCCGGGTTTGAACTCATTCCGAGGTTGGATTGATCAGGATGATCGGAGGAATTTTTTGCAACTTCTGCCGGTTCTGGATTTGGGGATTTACTTTGCGAAGAGGAATTCTCTTGTTCTGTCGCCGCCGGCTTTGAGGATTCTGAAGGAAAAGCGTTGAGCGACATCAAGCAGAGCGAACTTGCAAGCAAAAATTTGAGTGAATAACGCATGAGAAGAGAGCGCAGATGAACTCTTTGCAGGATCGATTTTTTAAAATTTGTTTTTAGTTTTTGAGTTGGAATTTGGAGGAGTGTAAATAAATTTCCGATCTCCGTCCATAAAATTTTATCTGAATGTCATTTCTTTCAATTGACCACTCTCGCAAATATCCCTACAATATTTCTTCATCACCCCCACAAACCAAAAACAAAAAGGAGCTCTCATGAAAACCGTTCGAGCGGTTGTTTGCAACTTTTTCCTCATTTCTTTTGTCAT
>CAZSRQ010000098.1:0-8737 GCA_964609335.1 uncultured Pseudomonadota bacterium | reverse complement strand
CAAGGCTGCAGAGACTTTGGAGAAGTTGAAAGCTTATCTGAGTAGTAAATCTCTTTAAAAATGGTTCATCGTGGAACCGAGTGGGTAAATTTGAGAGTGGTGTAGTCCTGTAAACAGGATTGGCATTGGTTTAGAAAAGGATAAAAATATGCACAAGCGGTTGTTTAGAAGAAGTTTATTAAATCTATTTTTTTATTTTCTTTTCGCCATGCTTGCTTCGCTCAATAGCCGAGGGGATGTCCTCAGCTGGACATCAGTTGGCCCAAGCGGCGGAATGATTGATCAGGTTGTGCTAGCTCCGACAGATCCAAATGTTATTTATCTCTGCAATAAAAAAGACGGGGTTTTCAAAACAACCGATAGTGGAAAACTGTGGAGTCAGATTAGCTCGAATAGATACTCCTGCACCGGTCTTTGGGTTGATTCTAAAGACCCAAATGTTATTTACCGCACAAGCTATAACATCCTCTATAAAAGCACCGACGGAGGTAAAAAATGGAGCCAGTCCTCTTTTGATCCTCAGTTGGGCAATGGAGAATTATTCAACTTTAAGCAGTTTCTCATCCACTCAAAAAATTCTAAGATCGTCTACGCAAGTGGCCATGTGTACGGTAGTGGTGATCGCGATCTGATGCTTAAAAGTGATAACGAAGGATTCACTTGGTCAAAAATAGGGATCAACGTGGCCGGTTGCAATTTTAGCAATGAGTCGATTGTAGCTGTTGACCCTCAAAATCCTGAGATCCTCTATTCATATGCCAGCCAAGGGGGTAAGACATGTGGAAGCGACAAGTCTGGATTTTATAAGAGTATAAACGGAGGAAACAGCTGGAGTTTGATGAGATCAAAAGCTAACTGGGGTCCCCTTTGGGTTGATAAATCAGACTCAAATACTCTTTATCTTTATAACAATGGTTCATCTATTTTCAGAAGCGGTGATGGCGGATCTTCCTGGACTGAATTGAAAACACCAGAAAATTCTTATGGAAAAATAGATGTCGACTTTTTCGGTTCTCTTTATTGTCTGTCAGTTGCTCCTAAAGATTCTGGCTATAAACTATTACTTTTCAGAAGCGATGATAAGGGGAATAGCTGGATAGAGTTAAAAAGTGATTTTTTAAAAACCACTGAGGCTTCTCCGCCTGACTATTCGTTCGGATTTTCGGAAAAAGATAAAAATCTCGCCTATCTTGTGGGAGGAGAAAATGGGGTCCTTAAAAGCAGTAATCGGGGAATCAGTTGGGGAGAGGTAAACAATGGTCTATACGCTTACTCTGAAATAGGATCATATTTTGCCGTTAACAATTCTCGCATCTATGCTGCCGTAGAAAGAAGATTTTTCTCCGCTGGAATTTACTCAGTAAAATCGGAAAATAATGGGAAGGATTGGGAGAGTTTTAACGATGAACTACTTGGATCGGCAAACTCTGTTTATCAATTAGTACAAGATCCATTTGTTTCAGAATTTCTCATCCTCACAGACAAAGGGTTATTTATTCATGATAACGCAGATGAAAAATGGCGAACTACTTCGCTCACCGGAGGAATTAGTCATCTGCTGGTGGATGAAGAAACTCCCGGCACTCTTTATGCTGTTGATGACAATCAAACCAATCTTTTTATCAGCACAAATCACGCAAAAACCTGGGAGCTTTTTGCCGAGGTTGAAGACAAAGTCTCAAGAAAATTCAAGAAAGAAAACCTTGGGAGCTTGGCGACTCTTGTGACTGATGTTCAGAGTTTCAGAAGCTTAAAGTCAATCAAGGTGAGCGCTGCAAACAGTGGTATTTACGCTATTTCCATTTTAGACTCTTCTGCGAACATCAAGAAATCAACCGATAACCGCAAAACCTGGACAACTCTTTTCCAAAGCTCTTCACCTCTGAATGACATTGAGTTCATTCCACAAACTGAAACTATTTATCGTGCAAGCAGTGACGGAGTCTCCAGATCGACTGATCTTGGAAAAACCTGGGAGCCACTCAACAATGGATTCAGTGATCTGAATGTAGTCTCTCTTCAGTTAGATGAATCGACCGGAAGTTTATATGCAGGTACCCGATCAAATCAGATTTTCAAAATGGAAGGTGTTGCTCCACCACTCGATCTTACTGCTCCTGCTAATAGCTCTGCGGGTGGTTGCGCTCTTATTCAATCGACCTCATCCCTTGCCATGAACCTCTCTCCAAGAGGAGAGGA
The DNA here is from genome assembly GCA_964609335.1 of uncultured Pseudomonadota bacterium. Classification (GTDB taxonomy): domain Bacteria; phylum UBA10199; class UBA10199; order JADFYH01; family JADFYH01; genus CAZSRQ01. The sequence goes on along the minus strand of CAZSRQ010000098.1, from coordinate 6,538 downwards.
AAAATGGTTTGGATCTATTTTATTTTTATTCGGGGTTGGAATTTTATTTTTGAAAAGGCGGATTTTATGTCGGACAAATTAAAATAATCGTAGGGGCGAGCCCCATGGAGCCCCCTGAATTAGGGGATGGCCGCCCGAAGAAGAAATAATTTGACGCAGCAAACGGTTTTTATGACGCAGGCTTAACGCAACTTCGATTTTCGAACTTTTTTCTATTTGTCAAACGGATCTTTTAAAATTGATTTTTATTTTTATCGGTTTTTCGAAGAGTTAAGAAAAGAAAGGTGATTGGCACAAGATCTGCTTTTTATCTTGGGATGACACCGATTCATCCGACTCCATTTAAATCTCAAAACGATTCGATTGAACAGAATCAACCGATTGTGTTTCATGATCAGAATAAACAAGAGTCGAAAAAAAATTTCTCAGTCTTTATTTGATTCATCCAATCGTTTAAAACAACTCGAACAACTTTCATGGAATGTCGATCGAACCGGCGAAGTAGGAAAGTGGGATATTGCCCGAGCGACGAATTTTCAGGTTGATCCAGAAAAACATCCTTATCTCAACGCAGCTCTTCGAGGGGTGAATAATACGACCGGGTTTGTTGCCTGCATCGAGAACATCGCAACAAACAGCGCGGGAACGATTCTTTTTGATCTCCCCGCTGCGGTTGAAGATTTGAGTGTTGGGCATGGTGGGCCAAGTTTTGAGGAATTGGCGTTTTCTATGCAGGGGGCGATTCCGGCGGTGCCGGATGAATTGGTACCGTATGCGTTTGGTAGATTAAGTCAGCTTGCAAGAAGAAATGAATCGTTTCAGGAGATTAAGAGTTTTGCTCAAATACAAAACGTTCATTGGGAGTCTGCTCGATTTAGGATGGGAGAGCTGGAAACCCATTTTATGAAACATGCAAAAGATTGGAGTGATGATATAGAAGTTTTTAATCAAGACGCTTATTTAAAGAGAGCCAGAAATTTGCTTCATCAAAATATAGGCGAAGAGATTGTAGGTCATATTCGATCTAATGGTGATTTAGTCCGATACAATGTTAAGACAAACGAATTTGCTGTTGGAACATCTGAAGGAATTATTCGAACTCTTTTTAAACCAAAAGCAGGAATGAATTACTGGTTAAGGGAGAAAACAAAGTGAATAAAAAATTTTCTTGCCCGTGTTGTGGTTTTTATACTTTTTCAGAAAAACCTCCTGGGACTTATATGATTTGTCCCGTTTGTTATTGGGAGGATGATCAACTTCAATTTGAAGATCCATTCTTTGAAGGTGGAGCTAATTCAGTTTCTCTTGAACAGGCAAAGAAAAATTTTAAATTATTTTCAGCTGTATCCGAAGAGTTTAAAAATCAGGTTAGACTTCCAACTCAAGAGGAGAAAACACCGACTAAAAATTAATGGAAGCATTTATAGGAAATAATCCGCTCAGGTGATTCTAAAAAGATTTTAAGACCTCGATTTATTTTCAATCCATAATCCTATTTGTGGCTACAACTTGGAATTTCAACCATGGAAAAACAATTTACCCTCAGATAAGATTTATCCCTGCTGTGGTATTCAGTTTGGTTATAATGACCCTATACAAGATCTTGAAAAAAGAAGTGAAGTGTATAAGAAGTGGCGACAAGATTGGATTAATAAAGGAATGCCATGGGGTGTTGTAGAAAAAAACTCGCCACCTCCGAATTGGAATCCCCTTGAACAGATAACAGTTCTGAAACTATAAAGAAAAATGGTTAGTCAAGAAAAGTTGATAATATTCATCAATAAGAAGTAGTTCTCGATAAAATTACAATAACTTGTCACCGATATTAAAAATATGAGTTTAGTCACTATTCAAGAAGCATCAAAATGGGCGTCGCAACGTCTCAAAAAAAATATTTTACCTACTAATATTTCTTATCTAGTGCAGTATGGAAAAATAAAAAAGCATGGAAAAAGCGGTTCTACATTGGTTGATTTGGATGATTTAAAAAAATACTATGATTCGTATAATAACAAGCGTGAAGTGAGTTGGAAAAAAAGTTTAGGAGATGATTTAAACTGGACGCTTTCTTTTGAAAAGTTACGCGAAAAAGATACTACGAAGCATGTTCATCGACTTCATCCATATAAAGGGAAATATATTCCACAACTTGTTGAATACTTCCTTGATAATCATACTGATGAATTTAAGGCCACGTCTTATTTTAAGCCCGGAGATATTGTTCTTGATCCATTCTTAGGCTCTGGGACGACAATTATTCAATCGCTTGAGCTCGGTATTCATTCAGTAGGAATAGATATCTCTGAATTTAACTGCATGATATCAAGTTGTAAAGCAGCTCCATATGATGATCAGTATTTACAAAAAGCGGTTAACAAATTAATCACTTCTCTAGTTTCTTTTGAAAACGATAGCAAAATAGAAGAGTTTGAAAGGGAACTTTTAACAGAGCTTGCCGCATTCAATTCGTTGCACTTTCCTGCATATGATTTCAAATACAAAGTTAGTCAGAAGCAATTTGATGAAAAAGAAAATGCGATAGAAAAAGAAAATAAATTTTTGCCTATTTATCAAAAACTCCTTAAAAAATATTCAATTAAGTTAAAGCAGGATAACTCAGGTTCTTTTCTTGATATTTGGTTCATAGAAAGCGTTCGCCGTGAGATTGATCATGTATTTCAGACGATAAAAAACGAAAAAGATATTAAAACACGGAAACTTCTCGCTCTTATTTTGAGTAGAACAATTAGATCTTGCCGTGCAACAACCCACAGCGATTTAGCTACCCTTAAAGAGCCTCAATTCACGACATATTACTGTTTTAAGCACAAAAAGATTTGCAAGCCGCTATTCTCTATCAAAACAATGCTAAACAGATATGCTCTGGACACATTAGGTAGAATTAGAGAGTTTGATAGATTGAGAAAGCCTGTACATTATTCAGTTTTAGTTGGCGATTCGAGAGCGGTGAACATCTTTGAAAAATTAGAAAAACAAAATCCAATATTTGCAAAAATATTAAGTAAACAAAAAATAGCAGGTATATTTTGCTCACCTCCGTATGTCGGGCAAATTGATTATCATGAACAACATGCTTATGCGTACGACCTTCTTGGATTTAAGCGTAAGGATAATTTAGAAATAGGTCCATTACATAAAGGCCAAGGTGTAGATGCACGAAGAGCTTATGCCCAGGGAATTGCAGATGTTTTAAACAACTGTAAACATTATTTAAAAGATGATTTTAATATTTTTCTTGTGGCGAATGACAAATACAATCTTTACCCCGAAATTGCAGAAAAATCTGATATGAAAATTGTAAACCGGTTTAAGCGACCTGTCTTGAACCGAACAGAGAGAGACCGAAATCCTTATTCAGAAATCATTTTTCATTTTAAGGCAAAATAACTAAATGGCGTTAGACAACGATCAAATCATAAATATTGAAAAAGTTTTAAAGCTGAGTTTGCGCAATAAATTTCAAAAGTACAAACCTGAAACAGCCTCTATGCCATTTCATACACGTCTGCTCGGAAAAGATAGACTTGCACTATATTCTTTTATTCATTCTCTCAGTACAAATTTTGGAACAAGTATTTTTGAGCCGGTGGGGCTAACGTTGGCTAAAAAATATTTTAAAACTGTTCATGGGCATGCCGTTGTCGGAAATACTATTAGTAGCGAGGCGCAAAACGCTATTCAAAGAATCATTGATGGACTCATTACAGCTGAATCATTTCCTAATAAAAATGAGGAAATAGAGATAATTCGGAAAGTATGTCAAAAAGGGAAAATGATAAAAGTAAAACCTACAAGAGTTGATTTAATGCTTGAGTCTAAAAATAACGAATTTTTTCTTTTTGATATTAAAACTGCTAAGCCTAATGCAGGAGGGTTCAAAGAATTCAAAAGAACATTGCTCGAATGGGTTGCTGTTTTTCTTGCGAATAATCCAGTAGCAAAAATAAATACAATGATTGCAATTCCATATAATCCATATGAGCCAGAACCGTATAATCGTTGGACAATGAGGGGAATGTTAGATCTTGATAATGAACTTAAAGTGGCCAGTGAATTTTGGGATTTTCTCGGAGGAAAAAACACCTATCAGGATTTGCTCGACTGTTTTGAAAGAGCTGGAGTTGAGTTGAGAAGTGAAATTGATGAGTACTTTAAGCGTTTTAAAAATAATTGAATTGCACAGTTCACGACTTGATTCAAAAAAATAATTTAATGGATGCGAAAAATTGACGCAATTTTGACGCGCCTTTTCCCCTCTTAAGATAAGAGGGGATTAAGGGGTGATATGAAAAAATTCGAATACAACTCCCCCACTTTAAAAACTTATAGAAAACAATTAAGAAATCAGGCAACTCCCGCTGAGCAAGCACTCTGGGGTAAATTAAAAAGAAAACAATTTCACCAATTAAAATTCACACGCCAATATAGCGTAGGAAATTTTATCCTTGATTTTTGTTGTTACGACACTCGCCTAGGCATTGAACTAGATGGGGGACAACATAATCAAATAGAGGCAAGAAATTATGATGAACAAAGAACCGATTATTTGAAAGAGAGAAATATTAAAATCTTGAGATTTTGGAATCATGAAGTGCTGCAATCGATGGATGCGGTATTGAGAAAGATTGAGCAGGAATTGGGTATCACCCCCTAATCCCCTCTTATCTTAAGAGGGGGGATTAATTCAGAAAAGTCACCTCGGAAGGTGCCTCTGTTAACCCTTCACTTTGATGCTTTGTTTTTGGCAGGTTTTTATTTACGAACCGCAAAGTGTTCCGTTGATGTCGCATTGCGGTGTATCCCCTTCGTTGGTCTGTTCTGTATTCAAGGTCTTGATTTTCTGGTTCGTCACCCGATTCGGCTGGCAATTACAGAGCTGGCTTCCGCAGCAGCTGCATTGAGCCGCTTTTTCCGCCTTGAAAATTTCGCTCAAATCGCAGTTTTGCAAACCGTCGCAGGCTTCAAAAAGAAGATCGTGATTGGTGGTGGTGCAGATGGTTGCATCACAGGTATATCCCAATTCAACATTGCTTGAGTTTTTGCAGGTGTCGTACTCTTGGCAAACGATGTCGCAATTGACTCCGCTGTCCGGAGGTAACGTGGTGCTGCTGGTGTAAAGCCCGCAACCACACGAATCGGCGGGAGCATCCGGAATGCAACCCTCGATAATATCGCATTTCGATGGGGTGGGACTGGCGGTGCTGAAATTCGGATTGTAGGCGGCTGAAGCGACGAGCGGTAAAATATCACACGAAAGATTATCTTGTCCGAGCTGAAAGGGGCCGTTCCAGGTTGGGCACTGGCATTCAATCGTTGTGGTGTTATCCGAGTTGGCAGTGGTGGGATCGTAGCAGGGTCCGGTCATACAACCTGCGTAAACCCCCGGTTGATCGGCGCAGTTGGTAGAGCCGATCGGCTCTTGAGCGGCGCGGTAATAACCGAAGGTGGAGATTTGATCAGCGCCCCGCATGAATTGTCCCGAATGGATTGCCGCGCAGACGGGAGCCTGATTCGGTTGCTGACAGAGATCAGGATTTTTATTACAAAAAGTGACCGTCTCCCAATACACATTCAAATTCAAAATTCCATTGACCATCACATAATTAGTTCCAAAAGTTTCATAACAGGGACAATCGACGACCATTCCATTTGAACCAGGGCTCACCGTACAATCAGCGTAGTAACAGAGTGCGTAAGGTCCAAAGCAGGGGACAAAATCGGTAGAGCTAGTCGAAACATTGGCCCACGGTGGGCCGTAAGGGGTGGTATAGAGAGTGTTGAGGGGAAATGGGCCGCCACAAAAGGGAGCAGGGAGTGGACAATTTGCCTTGTTGCATCCTTCGAGTTGAAACGCCATCGATGTCAAAAAAACAAGGAAGAAAATCATCTTTCCGAGATGGAACAGCTTGCGAAAGCGGGAGATCATCGACAGCTCCTTTTAAAATGATTTTGGCGTTTCCGGATAGTAGAGAAAAAATATAAAAACTCAAATGTTTTTCTTCGATGAAAACCGGCCCTTCAAAAGGCCAAGCGTTGATTTTTCTTTCTTGAAACGCCTGCAAAAACCTCAAATTAAATTGGAGGGTTGAATCACCAAAATTGCGATTTCGATGATTCGATTCGCAACGCAATTTCCGCCAGTTGGAGAAAAGATCAATTACTTCGTTTGCCGCTGAATAAACTCAATCGCCAAATCTTCTGTCAGAGAGTGAATTGATTTATCAAAAACATGTCCCTGTTTTTCAAAAAATAAAAATTGGTATTGAGCGTTCGATGAATCTTTCTCCCCTTTTATCACTTCCCCTTTTTTCGAATAAATTTTTTCAGTCACTTTCTCCCCTCTTTTTTTCAACTGATCTCGCAGATGATAAGTCTGCTCGACCGGCACAATGTTGTCGGTCAACCCATGAATAAAAAGAAGAGAAGAGTGAAAACGGTTGAGGGATAAAATCGGTGATCTTTCTTGCCATCCCTTCAAATCTTTATCAGGGGTTGATCCGACCGATTTTCGCAGTTT
>CAZSRQ010000097.1:0-8753 GCA_964609335.1 uncultured Pseudomonadota bacterium | reverse complement strand
TTGACATCCATCACTTGTATCACATTCCCACTAAAGGTTAGGAAAGAAGTCTATTGAACAATACATTCGAAAATATAATGCTGAAAAACCAAAAGAGCGGCGACTTCAAAAATCAGATTTCATTCGTTTGGCGATTTCTTTTTTCCTTGAGGAATGTAATCCCGAAACGATGGATTTTGGGGTTGTCCATAGAGAGTTAAGGAAAATGTGGTGAGGAGATTCAAGCAAAACCTACTTTTACCTATGAAAATAGCCCTGTCAAAAAAGGGTCATTGGGTTTCCTTTCAAATTCCTTAGTAAAATCAATTCATAATTTTTTATATTTTTTTGTCTATCAAGCTAAACCTTTCTTGACAAAATATATTACTTTATGTAATACACACTTCGTGCCTGTAACCAAGAAAGAACAAAACGAATTAATTACACTCCGGCTCCCTCAAGAAGTCTTGAAAAGGATTTCAGAAGGAAATCGGTCTGATTTTGTTCGAAAGGCAATTTTAGAGAAGATCAAAAAAGATAAAATCTTAAAAACCTGCCCTCTCTGTAAAGGAAGAGGAGAAATTAGGAGGAAAAGAAAATGAACTTAAAAAGAATCGCCATTTATTGCCGGGTTTCAACCGAGGATCAAAAAACCGATCTGCAGTTGGATGCCCTTCGAGGCTATGCAGAGTCGAGGGGTTTAGAAATTCATAAAGAATATGTCGATCAAATTAGCGGGGCCGCTGATAAGCGCCCCGCCTTAGATGAGCTCTTAGCAGATGCGAGGCGAAGAAGGTTTGATGCCATCGCCGTTTGGAAGATTGACCGGTTGGGACGGTCGGTAATTCATCTTTTAAGTGTTTTAACTGAGCTTCAATCCCTTGGAATTGCTTTTGTGAGTCTTCAAGAGGCTATTGATACTTCTACCCCCGCTGGCAAGATGGTTTTTACTTTTCTTGGAGCCGTTGCTGAGTTTGAGCGATCGATCATCGCCGAGAGGGTTAAAAGCGGAATGGCGGCGGCTAAGAGAAGAGGGATTCATTGTGGGAGAAAGGCACTAAAATTAGACCTGGAAAAAATTCAAACTTTAAAACAAGAAGGGAAAAGTTTAAGGAAAATCGGATCAGAACTAAATATTTCTGCTCAGACAGTTTTAAATGCTCTTAAGGTAGCATAAAAGGTTAGACACAGGAAAAACTGGCTTTCGAAGCTGAAATTTCAAAGGCAGGGCTTTGTACCATTAGAAAGTGGACAGCGAAGCCCAACCGTTCGAACGTTAGAAAAGATCGCAAGCACTTTGGAAATTTCATTGTCAGAACTTGTGTCAAAAAAATAAGTTTAAAATCAGAATCCATTTGACACCCATCCCTATATTTCGCTAAGGCACAATTTGCCTACCATCCTAAAGTTTTTTCTTGCGGGAATTGCTTCTCGAGTGAGGAGCGTTGTTCCTGTCTTGTGCTGCGAGGAGAGAGTTTGTTTTCTCTTCACTAAAGAGAAGATAAATATTTCATTTTTACAACTTAAATAGATGGAATTTCTCTATGAAAGAGAGCTTTCTTTTTTCATCCCTTGGGTATGGAATACAGGGGAACTGGGCTCGCAAAGTCAGCGCTGAAGAGAACTTAACGATATCAAGTGGTTAAAGGTCCAGAGAGAAATTATCGAAGAGGTTGAAATATTTTAGCAACTTTTACTCCTACCCCTCGAGCTAGCTTAGGAGTCATCTATATTAGAGAGGGAGAGAGAAAGGATTTACATGCGACCATTATCTCATCGATCCCATCAAAGTCGGATTTTCCAACCGATTCCCTGGCTGGTTCTCGTTTGTTTCCTTCAAACTCTTCTGATCCCACAAAGCTTTGCGAAAGAGACTCTTCCCGAACTCCCTCCTCCAGCAGAAAATGAAGTCTCTACCTCCGACTTCTTCACTCCTTCGATCCATCAGAGGACTAAAAAGGTAGAACTCGATCTGCCGATTGCCGCATTGCTGGAGGTGACTTCTAGCTCTCTTCCTTTATCCACTTTGACCGATATTTCCGACACTCTTCGGTACGAACTGAAAAACAGCAAAAAATTTCTAGTTTATTCCCGCTCCGAGATGCAGCAGGTGCTCAATCATACTCTCCATGAAGAAAAGGTTGCCGTTCGTCAGATCAACCAATTCGTGAACCAAGCGAAAAAACTTTACGACGATTTTAAGTTTAAAGCGGCTGCACAGGTGATGCAAGAGGCGATGAAGGTAGTCCCTCTTTTCGATGCGGCTCCGAATATCCTTCACAACATTAGCGAGGCTTATCTGACTCAGGCATTGATCTTATTTGCCTTAGAGAAGGATGAAGAGGCGAAAGTAACCTTTCTCAATGCAGCGGCCCTCGATCCGATTCGGAATCTTGAGCCGTATCTTTACCCTCCAACAGTTATTGAGAGATTCAATCAGGCGAAAAAAGATTTTCGTCGCATTCAGGAAGAATCGCTTCGGATCGAAAGTAATCCTCCTGTGGCCGAGGTTTTTGTGGAAGGAAAACGTCAGGGGACAACTCCCATCACTTTGAAGAATCTTCCCTTAGGAGTGCAGAAGATCCGGATTATCAAAGCGGGGTATGATCCCTGGGAAAAGCGTTTAATGATCGTCTCGACCGGATCAAATCAATATACCAACCGCGTCAACGCCAATCTCAATAAAATCGGAAGCAATGTCTCTCTCAACGCCTTGATGGGGGAGTTGATCAGTCGAAAGACCTTAGAACTGCAGCTTTCCAAAATGGCGGATATTGGAAAACTACTCTTTGCGGATGTGACGGTTGCAGCGCGGATCGAAAAGTCCAAGAATGAGAAAGGCTATGATCTTTTCATCGCTGCGGTCGATTCCAAATCCGGTCTAGTTCTTGGGAAAGGCTACAGCTCGATTGCTGCAGATCTCTCCAATCTTCATCCTAGAATCTCAAGCACCCTGCAAGAGATGTTTAAGAGAATCGCTCCTCAAAAGTTTACGGATCGGATTGTAGTCGAGCCAAAGGGGGCGAATTATCTGGCGAGCTACAGCAAGAAAAAACCTTTTTATAAACGATGGTATTTTTATACGATCCTCGGTGTGGCGGTGGCAGGGGGAGCGGGAGGAGCAGCAGTTTTGATGAGTCGATCTTCGCCTACGGGAGGAACTGTATCGTCCAGTTTGACAAAGGAACCGTAAGAAAAATCCCTCTCTTGACTTTTTAGGAGACATTATATGATTCATTTCGTCTTTTTTTTCCTTTTCCTATCCCTGGTGTTTTCTGCTTGTGGCCCTAGCTCACTAGGACCACCTCGTCCCTCTCAAACAGATCCTTCTGCTAACGCTAGTTCTTTCCGTTTCGATTTGGAGGATCAGATTCACTTAGCGGCAAAGTTTCAAGTGAGGAACATGAACGGGGCTTTACAATACGAGACCTCTATCCCGGTCGAATGGGTACCAAGAAAAGAAGATCGCCCCGATCTTGGGAAAACGATTCAGGTCTTGCCGAAAGCGGGATTTCAACTTTCCAACGTAAAGGCTGGGAATTATCTTTTTCGAATCGTTCTTTTTCATCAGAGTGAAAATCAAGGAAATATTACGGTAGCCTCTATCGAAACCGATGGCTCGGTCTCTGGCGCCCAAAACACCGTTCTTGATTTTTCGAAGTCCGATTGGAATTATCAATTTGATGATGACCAAGATGGTTTTTCGAACATTGCGGAGTTGACTGCGGGTGCTTACGAAGATCCTCCAACCAATAAATCCTGGGAATTTCACCCCACCGATACGAAAAATTCCGAAGAGCATCCTTCTGCCCTTTACTTAATTGCTCTTGAAAAAATTACTCCAACTTCACCCGATTCTCAGAACAACTCCAAGCTAGTCGGGGACCTGAAGTCAGTGCAAGCTGGGACAAACTTTGTATTGATGCATCTTGCATCGGATGGAAAAACGGTGAAGGAAAAAATCAATTTCTCATCGAGAATCGATGGGAGTTTCGAAGTCGATTTGAAAAATAGCGAGGAGGGAGATCAGATGATTCTTATCCTCGCTTCAAAGCTGAACGGAGATCAACTTCCCGATCTTTCGACCAAAGAGTCTCAAGGTTACGGAAAATGGTTTAAGGTGACCTATCCCCCTCTGAAGATTATCCATTGTCGATCCTTTCCCGATACCGACCCAATTGCGGGAAAGGGATATGCCCTCATCGAGGGGGAAGGGATCGGCTCCGATCCGACGACAGCGGATGTTCGTTTTCCCGCAGTTGGAGGAGGCCAGGTGTATGCAAGCGAGATTTCCATTGCTTGGGAAGGACCTAAAAGCCGCGAGTTGAAAGTTAAGATGCCCGATCATGCGATAAGCGGTTATCCGATTGTGCATTTGAGCACTCCCCGAATGACCAGCGGAGAATGTCCGACCGATCAGCCGGTTGTGGTTCTGCAGGCGGGAGGCGCTCTACCGGACCTCTACATTCCGAGAATCGATCCGCCATTTGTCGCTCTTCTTGGACGAACGATTTCAATCGATTATCCGATAGTTAATCAGGGACTATTTGATCTCGGGACAGGACCTTTTCCTTATCACACTTTTATTTCTCAAGATATCGTGGGTGTGACCGCCGATATCGATAAGATTCGGGACCAAGATCGAGAGATTTTTCCGAACTCTGAAGACTTGTATAAACTGCCGCCGGGGGCTACAGCACCTGCCTTCTCTGATTTAAATAAAGGGGAATCTTTTCTGGCACCACCTCCACGCAATGAATATTTCATTTCTACCCTTTCAGAGAATCCGCAAAAATTTATCGGTTCAGTGCTTTTTAAGGCGAAGGTAGATCCTCTTGTTGGGACAAGAGCCGAACAAGATCCAAACAACAACAGCAGAGCCGCGCTTCACAATACTTTTATTCATTATATGGATCTCCGGTTTAGCTTATTGTCAGATGCTGGAAAAGAGGGGATTAATTTCAATGGTAATTTTCTATCGTTGGTCCCCGATCAGAATTTTTATAAAACGGATGCAGCGCAAACTTTAAGTAAGACGGATAAATTCTTGCTGATTAAATTGGGGAGGTTGAGCAATCAGGGAACTTTCCCGATGATCCGACAAAAGAGTGGAGATCAAGAAACCCAATATCTTCCCGATCCAAAAAATAATTTTCCAAATGACCCTTTGGTTACCTCAGGGCAGGTCTATCAAGCGGCTAAAAAACTCTATGATGCAAGGGACCGAGCGGAAGGGGAGGATGATTTAAAGAAGTCTCCATTGATTAAATTGGTGGAAGAGGTGGATCTGTTCAATCGAAGAACTGAATTGCCCATCCTGGTTCATGTTTATTATTCTACAGGCGACATTTTTAATCCGTCTAATGCGGCTTATCATACCACTTTACTTAAATGTTCAGGGGATAGTGATGAGTCATGCGAATTTTGCATCAATCGATTGGAGCAGAAACAATCGATCGGGAGGGGAATCGATCGGGTTCCCAGCCCAACCGCAGATTCCATTTATTTGAAGATCCCTCTAGATGAAAATACATTAAGCAATGGATTTTTATACATCGTTGCCGAGGCGATTCAAATCGATCCCAACAAAGTGAATCGAGATGGAGTAGGGTTCAATTATTGCGCTGTTTCGCCTCAAGAGAGGGAAAAAATGCATTTGGTTCCTCTCGGTGCTACAGGAGATCGGACGCCTCTGCTTGGTTATCAGCCTAGCGATAATATCATTCGAGTCCCAATTAAATTCAAATAGGAGATGACCATGGCGAAAATAATTAATAGAGGATATCCTCTGTTTCGAAAATTTAAGGAGTTTAATTGCTTTGTTTTTTTGTTTCTTTTCTCTTCTCTTATTTTAACATTTCCCCTGATCCTCTATGCTCTTTCTGACCAACCGGTCCAAAGCAGTTGGATTCCTAATGGTGTTATTCGTGGGACGGCTGAGGGGCCGGATGGGATGACCTATCTCGGTGGAGAATTCAATCGAATCAGTCCTTACAGCGGTTCTGCAGTGCCGATTGATCTGATGCAAAACAGCGTTTTGCCTCAATTTCCGAAAATAAATGGAACAGTCCAAGTTATTATTTCTGATGGAAAGGGAGGGTGGTATCTGGGTGGGCTGTTTGATCGAGTGGGAGAAAAGAGAATTCGAAACTTGGTACATATCTTGCCCGACTATTCGGTTGATCTTAAATTCCAACCTGACCCTGATGATAGAGTGAATACTTTAGCTCTCAGTGGAGATAAAAAATTTTTATACGTAGGAGGATTTTTTAAAGCTGTCTTTGATGAGAATTTGAGATTACGATCAATGCCTATTTTATTCAGATTCAATATAGAGATGGGGATATTAGATTCAAGCTGGCAGCCGAACCCCTCGCCGGATATTAGAGGTCTCGATTCATCTTATTTCTGGATTAATGCAATCATTACAAGCGGTGATACTCTCTATGTGGCAGGTTTTTTTAATTCGATGTTTGGAGAAAAAGTTCGAGATCTAGCAAAATTTAACAATGGAATTTTAGATAAAACCTTTAAACCAGCCTTAATTTCTGATGATGCCCTGTCAGATGTTTGGATTGACTCACTAGCACTTGACCATGAAATGCTTTACGTTGCCGGACAAAATCTCGATAGCAAAGGGATAAAAAAGGGATTGGTCAGATTCAATAAAGATATTTTAGATGTAGGTTGGGACTCAACGGTGGGAGCTAGTCGTTTAGTATCGAGCTTATCCGTCCATGATGATTTTCTTTATGCGGCAATGCCCAATGAGGGGTTATCCGGTGGTTTAATGATAAGATTTAATAAAGGAACCGTTGATCCGAACTGGAAACTCACCTTTGGCGGTCGAGTCTCAACAATCGCTTTTAAGGACAATGCCCTTTATGTTGGGGGCTATTTTCAAACCGTTCGTGATTTAAATGGAAAAGAACAATCCGCTCAATATTTAGCTAAATTTGATCGTGGAGTTTTTGATCCATTGTGGCATCCACTCGACATCGACTTCCGTGATGGTTCAGTCAATACCATTGCGATGAACGAGGATGGAAAAGTTCTTTATGTCGGGGGCGGGTTTCATGCAATTAAGGGAGAAGCCGTTTCAGGTTTGATGAGGCTAAAGAGAGACGGAGATCCCGATTTTGATTGGAAGCCAGGTTTTGATTCATCTGTCTATGCATTGCTTGCTGATGAGGATACACTTTACGTTGGGGCCTATAGTGGGTTGGCAAGATTTCAAAAAGGGGTCTTCGATGCGAACTGGAAACCTATTTTCGGGGCTTTTGACAACCAAGTAACCGCACTTGCCTTCAATCAAAAATTTCTCTATACCGCAGGAGGTTTTGGATATGTAAAAGATGCAGATGGAAAAGTACAGCCGATTCATAGTTTGGCAAGATTTCGTGAAGCGGTTCTAGATAATACTTGGAAGCCAAATCCAATTTTTACTGATCAATTCGGAAAGGAGTCCTCTGGTTTTGTTCGTACTTTGGCGGTTAATGGGGATATTGTTTATGTTGCAGGATTTTTCGATAAGATTTTCGATAAAAACAGAACAATGCACTCTGTGCCATCTTTAGCTAGATTCAACCAGGGAGAGCTTGATGCCCAATGGAAGCCGAACTTGAAAGCGGTCAAGTCGGCAGGTCGAGATATCCTATCAGTGAATGCCTTGGCGATTGCAAAAGATTTCCTTTATGTGGGAGGGTTATTTCAAACTGAGGATGGAAAAATTAAGAATTTAGCGAGATTCAATTTAAATAGTGGAACACTTGATCCAAATTGGCATCCCAATCCCTCTTATGATTCAATGAGATCGAATCCTGCCTCCGTGAATACATTAATTGCTGAAGGAAATACCCTCTATGTAGGTGGATCTTTTCCGATTGTTTTTGATGCAAATGATACAGATAAGCCGATTCGTTATTTAGCCAAGTTTGATAATGGGAATTTAGATCTTAACTGGCATCCAAATCGAGATTGTAATGTTTGGGGTTTAGCAAGAGGAAAGGATTCATTGTATGTCAGTGGATATGTGCCAAACCCTCCTTTCGGAGGAAATGTAGGCTGTTTCTTTCAATTTCGATCTTTCATTCAATTTGCCAAAAACGAAATCAAAAAAGATCGGAAAAATGAATCGATCGACCTTGAAGTTCATCTCTCGGAGCCTGACCTCTCTCCAGTGACCGTCGATTATGCAGTGACCGGAGGAACCGCTAAGCGAGGAATTGACTACGAACTGAGCGAGGGGACTTTGAAGTTTGCGCCGGGAGAGACCCAAAAAGTCATCTCCCTGAAGATCAAACCGAATCCAAAGGAGACAAGCGATCTAACCGTTGAGATCTCCCTTTTGAACCCCACGGGGGTATTCTTCGGAGAAAACAAAAAGTTGATCTATACGATCAAGAAGACGTTTACCACTACTTCTCCCCCTCCCGACGGCTCCTCTCAGCTCGACCTAGTTCAAAATGTCGGGGGCTGTTCTCTCGTCCAACTTCCCCCAGAGAGTTTAAAGATCGACTTTCTCATTTATTGGTGGAGCGGTATCGGTTTGATTTTCTTACAGCGAAAAAGATTGAAAAGAGAAAAATTTAAATCTAAATGGATAGTTGGCTTATTCAATAAAAGTAAAAAAAAGGAGGGTCTATGCGTCGACTGATATTTCTTTTCGGAATATTCTTATCGATTTTGTATTTCTCAAAAATTGGAATAATAAAAGCCGCAGGGGTTTTCGCTTATATAACACATTCTCCATCTGGTAAAGTCTGTGTAATTGA
>CAZSRQ010000096.1:0-8883 GCA_964609335.1 uncultured Pseudomonadota bacterium | reverse complement strand
AAACGACCACTCCGAACTTATCGGTCCCCTATTCAGGGAAAATAAGATGTCAGGGAAAAGAATATCTCTTCAAACAGGCTCCTGGAGCGCAAGGGCACTTATGGGGAACCGAGCATGCCCAAAGATGGGCTTGGGCCCATTGTAATCATTTTCAGGAGGATCCGGCTGCAGTTTTTGAGGGACTTTCCGCCCAGGTTCAGGTAGGTCCCTGGTTGACACCGCATTTCAATCTTTTCTATATTCGTCTTTTCGGACGGGATTACTATCTAAACTCCCCGATGAAGTGGTTTAAGAATAAAAGTGAATACAACCTGAATGAGTGGAATTTTGAGGCGATTCAAGGGAAAGACCGATTTGTTGGGAAAATCATCAATGATCCTCATCAATTGATGGGAGTTCGTTATACCGATCCGGATGAAACCCATCGATATTGTCATCATGATGAATGGTCGACGGCAAAAATTGACCATTATCGATTAAAGAGTAAAGGATGGGAAAAACAGGTCACACTTCATTCGAAGGCGATGACGTTTGAGCTGGTTGATACAAAAATCCATTCACCGGTGGAGATGAAAGTTTTGGGTTAATCTCCTCCTCTTAAGATTAAGAGGAGGTCGGGAGGAGTTGTGAAAAACGTTGATTTGTTTCGTAAGTTCGATGAGAGTTTTAACGTTTCACAACTCCCCCTAACCCGCGTCGTCGCTAAAGCTATGGCGCGTCAGCGACCCTCTTAATCTTAAGCGGGGGGATTTACGGAAAATTATGGTTTCTCAATCAAAAATTTTTGAAATCTTAAAACGGGTTGAAAAACCGGCGAGATATCTTGGCCAAGAGGTAAACTCGATCACGAAAGATCTCACCAAAGTTGATCTGAAAGTCGCCTTGGTGATGCCTGAAACCTATGAAATTGCCCAATCGAATCTTGGGTTGCAAATTCTCTACAATATCCTCAACAAGATCCCGAACGTTGCCGCTGAACGGGTTTATGCGCCGTGGGTTGATTTGGAGCAAGAACTTCGAAAAGAAAAAGTCGCCCCTTTTTCTTTGGAAAATAAAATTCCACTGAATGAATTTGATCTCATCGGAATCAGTCTTCCGTATGAGCTTTCTTATACCAATATTTTAACGATGTTTGATTTGGCCGGAATTCCATTCCGTTCCAAAGATCGTTCAGAAGAAAAAGGGTCGTTTCCTCTCATTATCGGTGGAGGAAATCAGGCGTTTAATCCAGAGCCTGTCGCTGATTTTTTTGATGGGTTTGTCGTGGGGGATTTGGAAGATGCGATTGTAAAGATTGTAGAGAAGATGATCGATTTTAAATGTAGGGGCGAATCTTGTGTTCGCCCTAAAAATGTTGGGAGTGTTGAAAATGTTGGCGATGACGCACAAATCAGGGCGAACACAAGATTCGCCCCTACAGTATTGAAGAAAATTGACCTTCTCCATCAACTTACTTCTATTCAAGGTTTCTACGTTCCTTCCTTCTTCGATATTTCCTATCACGACGATGGAACGATTGAAAAAATTCATCCCTTATTTCTTGATTACACCTCCGTAAAAAAATCGACCGTGGTCGATCTCGATCAGGCCGATTTCCCAACCGCACCGATTGTCCCTTCCGCCAAAACAGTTCACGATCGTTTGGCAGTGGAGGTGCAGCGCGGCTGTGTCCGTGCCTGCCGGTTTTGTCAGGCAGGATATATTTATCGTCCTGAAAGACAACGCTCTCCCGAAACAGTTCTCAAGCTGATTGAAGAAGGGATGGAAAATACCGGCGCTGAAGAAATTTCTCTTCTCTCGCTCTCCGTGGGAGATTACGGCTGTCTGCTCCCGGTCGTGCGCGAGCTTTTCAATCGGTATGAGAATAAAAAAGTGGCGATTTCGCTTCCGGCCACCCGCACCGATACGTTCTCTCCCGAGGTGATTCAGGAGATTAAGCGGGTCCGCAAAACCGGATTTACTGTGGCTCCCGAGGCTGGAACTCCCCGAATGCGCCGAATCATCAATAAAGGAAATTCGCGGGAAGATCTTTTCAAAACGGTTGAAAATATTTTCAAAGAGGGATGGCAGCTCGTCAAGTTCTACTATATGTGCGGACTCCCTTTTGAAACGTTTGACGATCTTCGTGGTATTGCCGACGAAGGGGAAGAGGCATTGAAGATCGGGAAAAAATATTCTTCGAGAACCCGAATTAATTTGAGCGTTTCTCCGCATGTCCCCAAACCGCACACTCCCTTTCAATGGGAACGTCAAGATTCGATTGAAGAAACCAAAAGCAAGATTGAATTTATCAAACGACATCTGCAAAGTCGGGCGGTTGATTTTAAATGGCATGATCCCGAGCAAAGTTATCTCGAAGGGGTTTTTGCGCGGGGAGATCGGCGTTTATCTTACGCGATCGAAAAAGCGTGGGAACTTGGCTGTCGTTTTGATGGATGGGATGAAAAGTTTGATCTGAAAAAATGGATCGAGGCGTTTCAGCTTTCTCATATCAACCCCGATTTCTATGTGACCCGTGCCCGTTCCAAAGAAGAAATTTTTCCATGGGATCATCTTTTTTCTGATCTCAAAAAAGAATTTTTATGGGAAGAGCGGAATGCGGCGTATCAAGAAAATTTTATCCCCGATTGTTCGACTGATCGTTGCACCGATTGCGGAATCTGTGACTTTCATGAAACGAAAAATGTGAATTATCGGGTGGATCAGACATCCGGAGCTGTGATTCCATTTACAACTCGTGGTCGAGTCATCCAAAAAAAGATTCCTAGCTTAGAGGCGATTCTACTGGATCTCCCAATGTATAAAATTTTGCAAGAAGCGCAATCCAACGGAATCGCCCCTACAGCTGAAAAGATTCATCTAAATATAGGTCATTCAGATTTTGAAAAATTTAATCCTTTAACCGAAAGGAAAAGAGAGGATGGTTTCTCTTCTCTTTCAAAAGATTACACTTCTTATCGCCTACGATTTACAAAAGTAGGCGAGGTTTCTTTTCTCTCTCATCTTGAAATGATGGGGGTTTTGAAGAGGGCACTCTCCAGAGTTCAGGTCCCGATCCGGTTTTCCGAGGGGTATCATCCGCAGCCAAGACTTTCGATGGGTCAACCGATTTCGGTTGGTATCGAAAGTGTCTCGGAGTTTTTTGATATCGAAATCGAGGGGGAGCTTGTTCCGGCCGAATTCATCGGCAAGATCAACACTGCTTTGCCGAAAGGGTTGCAGATCCTATCTTGTGAGAAAATCTCCTCCAAAACTGCCTCTATCTCCTCAAGTGAAATTGGCTCTACCTGGAAAATAGAATTTTCAGAGCCGTATCCCGGAGGAGTTGAAAAGTTGAGAGAAAAGATTGAGTGGTTAGAGGCGCAACCGGAACTTCTCACGACGAGAAGACGACAGCGAAGTGAAAAAACGGTCGATATCAAACCGTTTATCGGATCCTTTAAAGTTTTATCCGATCGACTGCTTCAGCTCTCGACCAAAGCGCTTCTCCAAAGCTCCACTAAACCGCAAGAAGTGCTCCATCATCTTTTGAAAGAGAATGAGCGAATGCTGAAAAATATCCGCATTCTGAAAACTGATTCTCTCTTTCAACCCGATGTCCAATGAACTAATACTCAATGTCACCTCCGATGAAACCCGCGTCGCCTTCCTTGAAAAAGGGGTTCTTTCCGAACTTTTCGTCGAGCGTTCCCGGGAAATCGGAATCATGGGAAATATCTACAAGGGAAAAGTCCAACGGGTTCTTCCCGGGATGAACGCCGCCTTTGTCGAGATCGGCGAAGACAAGGCCGCTTTCCTTTACGCCACCGACTTCAGCGAAGAGCTGAAAGGGTTCGAAGAAGATCCTGAAGACGAAGAAGAAAAAAAAGAATCGGCCGAAGGGGAAGAGGGATCAAAAAAAGGGAACGGAACTCCCAAATCAAAACGGGGTTATCGCTGGATCGGCAAAGAATCGATCCACAAATCTCTTAAAGGTGGGCAAGAAATTCTGGTCCAGGTCACCCGAGACCAAATCAGCACCAAAGGGGCAAGAATCACTTCGCACATCTCCCTTCCCGGAAGATTTCTGGTTTATATGCCGACCTGGGGAAAAATCGGGGTTTCCAAAAAGATTGAATCTTATGAAGAACGATATCGGCTTCGTCAAACGATCCGCAAATTAAGAGGAAAGCATGGAGGGGGATTTATCGTCCGAACCGCGTCCGAAGGAGCCACCGAAGAAGAGCTCGCGCAAGATGTCGAGTTTCTGGTTCGTTTGTGGGGAGAAATTCTTGAGAAAAAAGATTCTTCAAAAGCGCCGGCTCTCATCCAACCCGAGCTCAACGCCTCTCTTCGTATCTTGAGAGATTTGTATAGTGCCGATATCCATAAAATTATCGTCGATGACCCTGAAGAATACGAAAAAACCCACAAATTTCTCCAAAATTTAATGCCTGAACTGACTTCAAATCTTGAACTCTATTCAAAGCCTGAACCGATTTTTGATCATTTTGGAATTGAGTCCGAAATCAATCGCGCCTTGAAAAAGAAGGTTTGGCTGAAAAGTGGAGGTTATCTCATTTTCGATGAAACCGAGGCGTTGACGACGATTGATGTCAACACCGGCCGTTTTACCGGAAAGAAAAATCTCGAAGAAACGATTCTGCGAAATAATCAGGAAGCGCTTGAAGAGATCGCCTATCAAATCAAGATTCGTAATTTGGGCGGAATTATTATTCTCGATTTTATCGACATGGAAAAAAGATCGAATCGGGAAAAAATATTTTCGGCTCTCAAAGAGGCGCTCAAAACCGATCGGGCCAAAACCACTCTTACCAAGATCAGTGATCTTGGTTTGATTGAAATGACCCGAAAACGGGCACGGGAAAGTTTGGCGAAAACGCTTTGTGACGGTTGTCCTTACTGCTCCGGAAAAGGGTATGTAAAAAGTGCTTTAACGGTGGTTTATGAAATTTTCCGTGAAATGAAACGGTTGGCTCCAGAATATTCCGACAAGAAAATTTCGTTGCATGTCCATCCTTCCGTTTTCAATTTGTTGAATGGTGTGGAACGACGCGGAATTGAAAATCTGGAGAAAAAATTAAAGAAGAAAATCGAGGCGCATTCGAAGGAGAGTTATCATTTGGAGGAGTTTCATATTGTGGAGGGATAGAAATCAAAGGTGAAGAATCAGGATCTTCAGCAAGTTAGAAAAGGATCTTTCTGAGTCTTCGTTTCAAAAATTCTGATTTTTTTCTTTCTCTGTTTTGCCCATTGTTTCAGTTGATCGGCTATTAATTTCACCATCCCGATTTCAGTTCCAAAATGACCTGCGTCAATCAAGGCAATCTGTTCTGCGAGCGCATCTAAGGCGGTATGATATTTCACATCTCCCGTAATTAAAACATCGGCGCCCTTATTTTTTGCCTCAAAAAAATAGCCGGCACCGCTACCGGTGACGACGGCGATTTTTTTTATCGTTTGTTGCGGATTTCCGACGAATCGGACCGATTGGACAGATAGGACTTTTTGGACGAGTCTTGCTAAATCAGCCAGGACAATTTTTGGGTGATCTCCGATTCGACCCAAGCCGACCTTTTTATTTTTAGAATTTGAAATGAGTGGTTTGACTTTTTTTAGATTGAGCTGCTTTGCCAAGAGATCATTCAACCCTTCTTGGGTTGAATCGAGGTTGGTATGAAACGAAAGAATATTGATTTTATTTTCAATCGCCATCTTGGCGAGCCGGCTGGTGACGCTTGAGTCATCGAGTTTTTTAAGCGATTTAAAAAAAAGCGGATGATGGGTAATCAGCAAATTTGCTTGAAGTTTAATTGCCTCCTGGAGAACCGCCTCTGTGACATCCAACGCCACCAAAATTCCACTGATATTTTTTTTGAGAGAGCCAATTTGTAATCCGACATTGTCCCACTCTTCGGCAAGTGAAGGAGGAGCAAAGGCGCAGAGAAAATCGTAAATTTCTTTTATGGGGATTTTCTTTACCATAAGATCAGAATACAAATTCTTATTCTGTATTCTGATTTCTGTCTCCTGAATTCTTTGTTTTATAGATAGACCGTAAATGTCCAGCTCATTCTGAGTTGACCCTGCTTCAAGAATTGGGTCGGTGGGGCAGAGAACGGGGAAGAATCTCGAATCGTTTGAAGTGCTTCCTGGTCATATCCTCCCAGTCCAGAAGAGTGAATAACAAACAGCTCGGTGACTTTTCCGTTTTCATCTAACGCAACTCCAATCACACATTCGATACTTCCCACGGAAAGCCGATTGGAGGCGAGATAGCTTCGAACGGCAGGAACCGGATTCCATCGCATCTTCAAGATTCGTTTCATTTTGACGAAATATCCGACATCCTGAAGTTTCATCACGTTGAGATAGGTTTTTCCGCCAACTTTATAATCCGGAAAAAAATCGTGATTGAAAAGATCGGGAGTGCTCGGATTTCCATAGGTTAAGCTTGGGCTTGAACTTCTTGAGGCAAAAGCTTTGGGTTGTGGAGCGTCGGTGTTTTTCTTGAAATCTTTTTTGAATACATCTTGGGGTCTTAAATTCATATCGGCCGGAGTTTTTGGCAAAGTCGATTCTGTGGGGTTTTCAGTTTTTGCCACTTTTTCTTTTTTCTCCTTTTTTACCTCTGGTTTTTCCGCTTTTTCGGTCTGTTTTGGCTGTTTTTTCTCCATTTTAGCCGATTTGGCCGGTTTATTTTCGGCATTTTCTTTTGAAAGAGGATTTTCTTTTACCTCTTTGACTCGTGGTTTTGCCTTAGCCACCATCTCTTCTTTGGGAGCACTATCGTATTGTCCGGCAAATTTCGGTTTTTCAGGGCGTTTTTCAACCGCAGGTCTTTCGATATCAGCAATTTGAGGAGGAAGTTGGGGTTCTACCCAGACCACCTGTGATTCTTCCTTTTTTACCTCATCGAGTGCCGTTTTTTTCGGAATCAGGTAGAAGAAGGTGACCAATCCCAAGTGAAAAATAAGAGAAAGGATCAGAAAAAGTAAAAGCGGGGATATTTTTTTGTCGCGTTGTTTTTCCATAATTTCGAGGGGTAATGATCGCTTTTTAAACAAATCCCCGATCAACCGGTAAAAAAGAAGCCGTTTGCGTATAACGGGTGTTCATGACCTTTGATCTTGTGATTACGCAAAGTATAACCCAAAAAAACAGATCCAAAACAGGGAAAAGTGATCGGTTTGACAAATTTTAGATCGGATATTGATTCATGAACCTGGTTGAGATAGGTAGATGGCCTCTCTATATAAGGATAGAGGAACAGCTTGAAAGAGAATCGATGAAAGGTTGAGTATGAAAATTTTGGTAAGTCGTATCCCCAAAAAAGGGATTCAGCAGATCTTGAATGAAAGTGAAGGGTGGGTTCGGGAGCTGGTTCTTCAGTCAACCCAAAGCCGATATCCATCGGGTAATCCAATTACCGGAAATCTTTCAATTTCTGAAACCCTCGACAATGTGACGGTAAAAGGGGAGATTCATTTTTCGATGGTGGCTATTTGCGATCGCTGCCTAAAAGAGTATCCCTTTCCGATTGATTGTGTTTTTGATCGATTGTTAACTCCCCTTTTTGAGTCGAAACGACAAAAGGCAATCGAAGAAAGCCTGGATGTCGAGGTAACCGAAGAAGATTTGGGATTCAGTTATTATGAAGGGGAAGAGATCGATATTGCAGATATTTTACGTGAGCAGATTATTTTATCGCAACCGATGCGCTATCTTTGCCGAGAAGATTGCAAAGGGTTGTGTTCCCATTGTGGAATCAATCGAAATGAAAAAACTTGCAAATGTGAAGATGCTTTGATTGAAGAAAACCCGTTCTCTGTGTTGAAACAGGTAAGGTGGAAAGGCGAAAAATAATTGCCATTTTTTGTCAAACCGACCTATTCTTTATGTACCCGAATCAAGAAATTCTTTTTAATCATTTTTAAAGTTAAAGGGGTTTATTATGAAGCTGAAATTTTTAACAGGGGTTCTTTTTGTCATCTCTTTTTTGTTCTCCCAACCTTCTTTTTCGGCGGATGAGTTTCGAAATGGAAATACAGAATGTGAGGCGGAAAACATCGTAACAAGTGGATACAGCGTTGCCTGTAAAAATTATTACTCTAGCTTGACGAATGTGGTGAGTTTTAGCGGGGGAACTTATCCAGATTGTGCGGTTGCGGCCTCAACGACCGGGGGAGGGGAAAATAATATTTCTGTTTTTTTAAATAAAGAAACAAATTCAACCGCTTGCCCAGCAGTTGGGTCAGGAGATCAATTCAATAGTTCGGCGGATTATGCTTTTAGTGGAATTACTACGACAACCTACATTGGGACAATGACTGTCGGCACTTTGAGTGGAGATCAATTTTCAGATATCGCTGTTTTAAATGCGTCAAATACTGATGTGGATACAGCAAATAGTGTTGGTGCAACCGGTTCTTTCGGTGCCTCTCCAGTTGCGACAAGTAACGTGAATTGGCAAACCGCTGCCGGACAAGTAGGGGCAACCTCAAGTAGTTTCGAACGGAGTGCCGCGCTTCTCGATTGTAATAATGATGGAGATCTTGATGAAGCAGTCCTGTTTGGTGGAACGAACGGTGCTTTTACTATTGGTTTTAATGTGGTGATTAATAATGGAGGTTTTCAACCCCTCCTGAATAAGGGACCCTTCGGAAATACTTCCGCAGCAGCTACTCCGGTTGCTGGAGGAGGGGGAAGTAGTCTGGGAGCTCTTACTGTCAATGACTTTAATGAAGATGGCTATCTTGATGTTGCTTATACTACTCCAAAT
This sequence comes from uncultured Pseudomonadota bacterium, assembly GCA_964609335.1. Classification (GTDB taxonomy): domain Bacteria; phylum UBA10199; class UBA10199; order JADFYH01; family JADFYH01; genus CAZSRQ01. Next base: position 101 of record CAZSRQ010000096.1, on the reverse strand, counting down.
GCTTTTCCAAATAAGATTGTTGTCTGTTTGAATGATCCCAATAATCTTTGTGATTTTTCAAATTGCTCCACAAAAGATATTACAGAATATGCTGACACTCC
>CAZSRQ010000095.1:0-9097 GCA_964609335.1 uncultured Pseudomonadota bacterium | reverse complement strand
CTCTTTCGTACTCGCTTTTCCACCCAAATCAGGAGTGAGCACCTCTCCTGCTTCCATCACCTGATTCACCGCTTCTTCAACCATTTTTCCCGCCTTCACCTCTTTCAAATACTTCAGCATCAACGCCGCAGTTAAAATCATCGCGATTGGATTCGCAACCCCTTTTCCGGCAATATCCGGCGCGCTCCCGTGAACCGCCTCAAAAATAGCGGCATCTTCGCCAATATTGGCTCCGGGAACCAAACCCAATCCTCCAACAAGCCCGGCGCATAGATCAGAGATGATATCCCCATATAAGTTTTCGAGCAGGAGAATATCAAACTGCTCTGGCTTGGTTACCAATTGCATGCAGGCATTGTCGACAATCATTTCTTGATAATCTATTTTTGGAAATTTTTTAGAAACTTTTCTGGCACAATCCAAAAAAAGCCCATCGGAGAGTTTCATGATGTTCGCTTTATGAATCGCGGTAACTTTTTTTCTCTTTTCCCGTTTTGCATATTGAAAAGAATATTCCGAAATTCGGGTCGATGCTTTTTCGGTGATGACCTTGATACTTTCAACTACCCCCGGCGCGACTTCGTGTTCAATGCCAGAATAAAGATCTTCGGTATTTTCACGCATCACCACCAAATCGATATTTTGATATCGCGAACGGACGCCCCGAAGCGATTTGATCGGTCGAACGTTCGCATAAAGATTGAATTTTTTTCGGAGAAGAACATTCACACTTCCAAAACCTTTGGCGATCGGCGTTCCAATCGGCCCTTTTAAAGCAATTTGATTGGAACGAATCAATTGAATCGTTTTTTCAGGAAGTGGATCTGCAAATTTCTCAATCGCCTGCTGACCCGCGATGGCGCGATCCCATTTAAACTTGATTCCGGTCGCTTCGAGAACCAACAAAGTGGCTTCAGTGACTTCAGGACCAATTCCGTCACCCGGAAGAAGAGTAATTTGATAGGGCATAAAATGGTTAGGGGTTAGGAGTTAGGGGTTTGGAGGAATTACCTTATTTATTTTTTCTCATCACTCATTACCCATCACTCATAACCGTTTTTAATAGAGCGCAATTGAAAAAGGGCTTTTATTTTCTGGATGATTATTAATCAGATGTTTCAAATCGACTACAAAGGAGGGGCGATCATATTCCGCCTTGTCAACCTTCTGCGTATCCATTCGAATCGCATCGCAAGGACAAGCCTCGACACAAAATCCGCAAAAAACGCATCGGAGCAGATCGATATTATAAACGACCGGAAATTTTTCTATTTTTGGATCGGGATGCTCCGCCGCCACAATTTCAATACAGTTCGCAGGGCAGGCGGTCGCACAAAGCATACAAGCCGTACAACGGACCGTCGTATCAGGCCGCTGCATCAAGCGATGCTCTGCCCGATAATCTTCGGGAATCGGCTTTTTCTTTTCAGGATATTCGTAAGTGAGGATATTTTTTTGATTAAAAATATTTCGGAGAACATGTCTCATCGTAATGATCAGTCCTTGTAAAATCGCCCCCACATACATTTTTTGCCACAAATTCAATTTCGGTTTTTTCATTACAATGACGGCCATAGAAAACTCCTTTGAAAGATTAAGTTCAGATTTATCAAGATAAACAATCTACCTCATCTTTGTAAATAGCATTCTAAAAATAGATGGGGCCCTATCTTCATGACAGGGATTGACGAACAATCCGCCAATCGCTATAGCTAAAAACCTTAAAAAACCAAACTTTCAAAGGAGGATTTTAATATGATTCAAGTCGCACAAAAAGCTCCTGACTTTAAAGCCGGAGCAGTCATGGAAAACGGTCAGTTCAAAGATATTTCTCTTTCTGACTATAAAGACAAATATGTGGTGCTTTTTTTCTATCCACTCGATTTCACCTTCGTCTGTCCAACCGAAATCATCGCATTTTCCGAGGCGGTCAGTCAGTTTAAAGAAAGAAATGTCCAGGTTTTGGGATGTTCCATCGATTCTAAGTTCAGTCATTTGGCTTGGAGAAAAGCATCTCGTAAAGAAGGAGGAATTGGTGACATTCAATACCCCTTAATCGCCGATCTCACCAAAGAAGTCAGCCGCAAATATGGGGTTTTACTTGAAGATGCCGGAATCGCTCTTCGCGGACTTTTCCTGATCGATAAAAACGGAATTCTCCGACATATGGTCGTCAACGATCTCCCGCTCGGACGAAGTGTCGACGAAGCTCTCCGAATGGTCGATGCCCTCCAATATTTTGAAAAGAATGGCGAAGTCTGCCCAGCCAACTGGAAACCTGGCTCTGACACCATTAAGCCGGATGTCGAAGGTTCGAAGAAATATTTTTCGAAGAATGGGTAATGGTTTACTTTTCTTTCACTCCCCTCTCCGTTGTGAGGAGAGGGGTTGGGAGAAAAGATCAGCTCAATTGAACAACCTCTCTCACCAACTTCTCAATCCCTGCCGCCGCCTCAGAAATCCGCTGGGCAAGCATATAGGCTGGTGTCGAGACAATCTTGTTTTCTTTATCCACAACAAATTCTTTCACCGAACAGTTCTCATGTTTGGCTCCGAGCTGTTCAAGGGCGGAAGCGGTTCCGGCATCATTTCCAATCGTTAAAGTAGGATGGATTTCTTTTCCCAAAATCACCGCAATTGTGCCAGGTGCAATGCAAATCGCTCCAATCGGTTTTTTCGCCGCAATCATTTCTTGGATCAATCGTGTCACTTCGGGCTCCGCTTTTGCCTCGGCTCCTTTCATTGCGAAATCAGACAAATTCTTTGCAGCCCCATATCCTCCCGGGATAATCACTGCATCCAGATCAGACGCTTTTACCGTTTTGATATCCCGGATATTTCCACGGGCAATACGGGCAGATTCCACCAACACATTTCTTTTTTCTCCGGAAGATTCTCCCGTCAAATGATTCACTACCTCGAAATCGATATTGGGAGCGATACAGACAGCTTCAGCGCCCTCACGATCAATGGCGAGTAAAGTAATCACCGACTCATGAATTTCGGCTCCATCTTTCACTCCACATCCGGATAAAATGACTCCAATTTTTTTCATAAAATCTCCTTTCTTGGGTGATAACGATTAGCGTCGTTACTACCTAAGAAAACTTTTCTTGTAAAATCAGAAAACTGAGATAGGAAGAAGGTTGGAGGCAAATCATGACTCAACTTTTAAACATCCTTTTTTCTCTTTCCATCAGCATCTATGTCGGCTCTGTTATTTTCTTCTCGTTTTTTACCGCTCCGACTCTATTCCGTGAACTTCCGAAAGAGATGGCTGGAAATGTCGTCAGTAAAATTTTTCCCAATTATTATCTGCTTGGATATTTCACTCTCATCATCGCCTTCATTTCACTTACTTTAAGAGGGATTTTTGAAAAACCTTTTCCTCTTGCCAGAATTCTCCTACTTCTCATCATGCTTGGATGCACCTTTTATGCAGGACTAAGCATACAACCTAAAGCCCATTTAATGAAAACGGTGATTCGCACGATGGAAGATAGTCCTGAAAAAGAGCTGAAGGAAAAAGAGTTCGGATCGCTTCATAAACAGAGCGTTTATCTCAATGTGGTTTCGTTGCTGTGCGGAATCCTTGTCATTATTCTGACTGCGATTCGGATTTATTGATTCCCCTTACTCGATTTGTTCGTCGACCCTACAATTTAAATATAAAACCATCCCTTCCCATCACCGACTTTTGATATACTGCAAATATGAAAACCATCGGGAGCTATCTCCTCGACCAACTCTACAAACAGGGAATCCGAGAAATTTATGGAATCCCGGGTGATTTTGCCCTCTCCTTTTTCGAATGTTTAGAGAAGTATAAAAAAATCAAACTCATTACCCTTTCCCACGAACCGTCTCTCGGATTCGCAGCCGATGCCACTGCCCGAATGACAGGAAGACTTTCCGCCTGTGCCGTCACCTACGGAGCGGGTGGATTCAATATCCTCAATCCGATCGCCTGCGCCTATGCAGAAAAATCACCTGTGATCGTCATTTCAGGGGCACCCGGAATGAAGGAGCGGGAATCCGGCATTTTATTTCATCATCAGGCAAAGGCACTCAATTCCCAGCTAAAGGTGATGGAACAGGTGACTCAAGCTCAAGTCATTTTGGATGATCCCAAAACCGCTGCAGAAAGAATTCATTTTGCGCTTGAGACCGCAAAAAATTATTCGCGACCGGTTTACATTGAAATTCCTAGAGACAGAGTTTTTGAACCAATTCGAATTTCATCCAAAAAAAATCATCCAGCTCTTTTAACCGACCTTCATGCCGTGAAGGAAGCGGCGAACGAAATTGAAAGACGATTTCGAAAAAGTAAACATCCGGTTTTAATGATTGGAGTGGAAGTCCATCGATTTGGCCTTCAGAAATTGGCAGTTAAATTGGCTGAGAAATATAGAATTCCGGTCGTCAGCTCATTCATGGCCCGCTCGACCTTTCCGGTCCATCATCCCCAGTTTGAGGGAATCTATATGGGACCCGCCGGCTCCCGCAAAGTTCAGCGGGAAGTGGAAAAAAGTGATTGTCTCATTTTACTCGGCGTTCCTTTGTCCGATACTGATATGGCGATTCGGTTGATCGAGCTGAAACCAGATCATGTTGTTCATGCGGTTTCCCGGGAAGTAAAGATTGGATACCATCATTATCAAAATGTAGAGTTGAAAAGTTTGATGGAGAAGTTGTTGAAATGTAAAACCCCTTCTTCTAACGGAGGGGCGACCCGACGGATCGCCCCTACAAAAGCATTACTACCCAAACCTCTCTCCTATTTCAAAAACCAAAAACTAATCCCGGAGGATATTCTCTACGCCGTTCAATTTATTTTCGATGAAAAAGGGGAAATGCCTGTCACGGTGGATAATGGCGATTGTCTCTTTGTTTCAACCCTTCTGAATGCCGAAAATCTTTTGGCCTCCGGCTATTATGCAACGATGGGATTTGCTGTTCCCGCAGGGATTGGAGTTCAGATATCGACCAAAAAACGGCCGATTATTTTGGTCGGGGATGGCGCTTTTCAGATGACCGGTCCTGAAATTTCGCATTGCAATCGATATAGGCTGAATCCGATCGTTATTGTATTCAACAACTTCTCCTGGGGAATGCTCAAAGTGATTCAACCGAAAGGAAAATATTTTGATCTCGCCCCCTGGCCTTATGCAGAGTTGGCCGAGGATTGGGGAGGAAAAGGATATACCGTTTCTACCCGTCAGGAGCTGTTCTCTTGTTTACTCGATGCGTATCAGCAGAAAATATTTACCATTATTAATGCCCATTTACCTCCCGATCGATTCTCAAAAGTGCTTAAAAACTATCTGGCGAAAGTTCGAGCGAAAAAGTAAATCAATTCTATTCATAAACGCCTTGCCTGCCGTTCTAAAATTGGGTAGGGCAAAATCTCTATCCTTCGAAAAGGATGGTAAATCATTCAAGTTTAATTTCAACAACTCTTAATTAAAAGAAGCTTTCCCCCTTTGTAAAAGGGGGATTCAGGGGGATTTGCTGCTAAGAGTTTATAAAAGCAAAATCTGGCCGACCTTGTAGTAAATCCCTCCCAACCTCGCTCCGTCGGCATAGCCTTTGGCGACGCTGACCCTTTTCCAAAGGGAGGAGCTAAAAAAAGGAAAATACCATGGATATTCTGGTCGTTGGCTCTGTCGCATTAGACACCGTTGAAACTCCCTTCGGAAAAATTCAGGATGGTTTAGGCGGCTCAGCGACCCACTTTTCAGTCGCCGCCAGCTTCTTTAAACCGCCTCATCTGGTTGCGGTGGTGGGAGAAGATTTTCCGGAAGAACATATCCAATTTCTCCAATCAAAAAACATCAAACTCGATGGACTGCAAAAACAACCCGGAAAAACATTTCGCTGGAGTGGAAAATATTCTTTTGATCTCAATCAGGCGGAAACTTTAGATACCCAGTTGAATGTGTTTCAAAATTTTTATCCTGAACTTCCGGGAGAATATCGAACGAAAGAGATTGTTTTTCTCGCCAATATAGATCCAGAGCTTCAATCCCGAGTGATCGATCAATGCATCGAACCCAAACTGATTGCAATGGACACGATGAATTTCTGGATTCATGGAAAAAAAGAGGCTCTCATCCACACATTAAAACGGGTTGATCTTTTATTGATCAACGAATCCGAAGCGAGGGATTTGGCGAATGAATCGAATCTGGTAAAAGCGGCCAGAAAAATCAGAAATTGGGGACCAAAAACCGTTGCGATCAAACGGGGAGAATATGGAGCACTCCTTTTTCATGGAGATCAATTATTTTCGGCTCCAGCCCTTCCGTTAGAAGACATCAAAGATCCAACCGGTGCAGGAGACAGCTTTGCCGGTGGTTTTTTGGGTTATCTCGCAAAAACCGGAACCCTCGATTTCGATTCTCTCAAAAAAGCATCGATTTACGGATCGGTTCTCGCCAGTTTTAATGTGGAAGAGTTTAGTTGTGATCGATTGAGACGTCTGACCGAAAAAGAAATCGAGCAGAGATATCTGGAGTTTTGTCAGCTGACCCGGTTTGAAACAAGCACGATATAATTTTCAAATAGTTTGCCATTTTTCGATTCAATCAAAACTCCGTCGCCATTTTTTTCTTCACCCATTTCAGAAACAGATTCGAAAAATCCCTGAATTTTTCCTCATTTTCGCTTTCCCACATCGAATGGCTCACGCTTTTACCATCCGCTTTGACTGTCAGAATCTGATTTCCAGCCAAGGGAGGAACTTTTGCCGGGGCAGAAGGCCAATCCAAAAACCGATAGCTCAAAAACAGATTCCAAAGCTCACTCAGCTGTTCAGCGGTCAGTGGATAACTGTCGGTCTCTTTTCTTTTTTTAGATTTGTTCTGATCGACTTCGGTTGGAATATATTCCCGCTCATAAACAATCTGATAGCCTTGAACGGTATATTTTTCTGAAGTGGAGGTTGCATTGGGTCCTCCACTCAAAAACTGATAACTCACCGAAAAATCTTTCGGTGTTTCATTTGGCTTCGCCGAAGCGTAAAAAGAGAAAGTAGTAACAAAGCAAAAAACAAAAAATATTTTCTTTTTCATATTATCGGTTCTCCCGTTATAAGATTTTGGATAGAATTTCATATCATCATTTTCCCCCTTTGCAAAAGGGGGATTAAGGGGGATTCATTGCGAGGATTAATTAAAGATCTATTTCCCAGTCCTAGCACCAAATCCCTTCCAACCTCCCTTTTTCAAAGGGAGGAGAAGGATAAAAAATGAAAAACAGTGCTGAGCTGATCTTTGCGGATAGTGAAAATGATGCAAACTTATTCTACGCGACGAAATTTCTGGTTCCAGATCCGGTCTTATTCATTCGAACCGGCGGAAAAAAATATCTCATCTTGAATGATTTGGAGGTCGATCGTGGGAAAAAAGAAGCGGAGGTCGATTCGGTTTACTCTTCAAGTGAACTTTCGAAAAAAATTAAAAGTAAAACCGGAAAAAGCCCGACCACTCTTGAAATTCTTGCCTGGTTTTTAAAGGATAAAAAAGTTTCTGAGCTGATTTTACCCCATCAATTTCCGGCTTTTGTTGCGGCTGAATTACAAAAAAGAAAATTCAAGATCAGCTTTCGGGCAGATCCATTCTGGAAAAACCGAATTTTAAAAACCAAAGAGGAAAAAGAGGCGATCAAATTTGCGCTGAAACAGACCGGAAAAGCGATTCAGAAAGCCTATGAACTTTTGAAAGAATCAAAAATCAAGGGAAATAAAATTCTCTACCAACAAAAAGTTCTCACCTCTGAAAAATTGAGAAGCGTCATCGATCAATATCTGCTCGAAAACAACTGCCTGGCCCAAAACACCATTGTCGCCGGAGGTGAACAGGGGGTCGATCCGCACAATCGCGGCTCCGGGGTTATTCCGGCCAATCAAACCATCGTGATGGATGTTTTTCCAAGATCAATTAAAAGTCGTTATCATGCGGATATGACTCGAACCGTGATAAAAGGAAATCCGACTCCCGAAATCAAAAAAATTTGGATGGCTGTGAAAGAAGCACAAGAAAGAGCGATCGATCAGATAAAAGATGGAATCAATGGTCAAAAAATTCATGAAGGGATTTTAAATTATTTTGAATCGAAGGGATTCAAAAGCGGGAAAATCAACGGTCGAATGCAAGGTTTTTTTCATGGAACCGGTCATGGTTTGGGATTGGATATTCATGAGCCTCCAAGAATTTCAAAAACGGCGGAAGTTTTAAAAGAGGGAATGGTGGTGACCGTAGAACCGGGTCTTTATTATGCTGGAATTGGGGGAGTTCGAATCGAAGATGTCGTTTATGTCACCCAAAAGGGATGTGAAGTTCTCTCGAGTTGTCCAAAAATAATGTCTCTGTAGGTGCGCGCGGCGGTGCGCCCCTATTCCTGGCAAAAGAGCAATCCATCAGCACTCTTCCTACCTTTTGTCAAAAATCAGACATCCTCTGGGTATCTCTCTTTTTTATTTTGGAGAATAACCTGCCAATTTATCTCATCTTTTGACAAAGCTGATCATTTTTCTGGCACCTACTTTGCTCTTTTATCCGATAAGTAAAAAGGAAGGAGTTCTTTATGGGCAAAGCAAAGCGGGTGAGCAGGTTTCTCTTGAATTGTCTGGAAAAAAATCTGGCCATCGGTTTGATTTTAATAGGAACAACCGTCGGTTTGATTTTGGAAATTTATGGATAAATTTTGGGGGCGATTCAACGGATCACCCCCAAAATAATTACAATTGGTTCAAGATATCTTTTCTTTTCTCTTCATATTCCTTGTCAGAAATTAATCCTTTTTCTTTCAACTGTTTCAGCTCTGTTAAACGGTCAATGGGAGAAAGTTTTCCCGTGGAAGAACTGCTGGTTGAAGAAGAGCGCGGTTCACGAGCCGATTTGGCCGATTTCTCTTCCATTTTCTTTTCTTCCATTTTTTTCTCTTCTGTCTTTACTGTAGAAGTTTGAACTTCAGGGGAATTTTTGGAGTTTTCTTTAGCCTCTTTTTCTTCCTGTTTTCTCAGTTTTTTCCTTTTCTTTTCCTCTTTTTCAGCTTTTTCTTTCTCTTCTTCTTCCGCCGCTTTTTTGTCTACCAA
>CAZSRQ010000094.1:0-9131 GCA_964609335.1 uncultured Pseudomonadota bacterium | reverse complement strand
TCTGGAGTCGTATTGGAAAGCTTTGTATTCTTGGAATTGCAAAAGAAATTAAATCCTGAGACGGAAATCCGTTTTTGGAGACTGAAAAGCGGAGAAGAGGTCGATTTTATCTGGATTTATAATCAAGTGCCTTACCCTATTGAGGTTAAGCAATCTTGGAAATTAGGAGAAATCCCAACTGGTCTAAAGGCGTTTCTCAATCGATATCCTAAAACAAAAAAGGCTTTCGTAATCAGTCAATCGGCAGAAGGGGAAGCCGAGTATGAAAAAACAAAAATCATCTATAAAAAATTCCAAAATACAGTTCACCTTGTAGAAGAGATAGAAAGCTTATAATCCAAGAGAGCGACAATTTTTTTTTGGCAGACCAATATGAAGAACTAGCCAAGCAAAAAGAGTCTTTAGCAAGCACATTGATTTACTGAAAAGCCGAGATCGGTTTACTGGCCTTTATTCCCTAGAGGGATAGGTAGCTGTTGGAGAATGAGAGGTTTCTGAATGGCTAGAAGAAGGAGTTGTTTCGGAAGAGTCTCCTTCTGAATTTTCATAAACGGGATTTAGCGCCATTCCGCAGATGGGACAAGTGCCGGGTTTATCGGAATGAACCCCAGAGTGCATCGAACAGGTGTAGTATTTTATCCGCTTTTCAGGGGAGGATTGTGAGGGAGAATGTCGACCGATGGACCGGTCTTTATTCATCCAAAAAAACCCGATCAAAACGAGGATTGCAAAGATGAGAACGGATAAAAAAATTATTTTCTTGTTCATAAATTAGTCCTCCTTATTTGTTTTCATCGATTCCAAAATGAATCTCTTTCTTTAAATTTAAAGCGTTTAGGTTGGCGAATTCCTCTCGCATGATTCTGACCCTTTCTTCTAATTCACTGAAGGCCTAGGCAAACGATTCATAAGATTTCCAATACTTCATCTTGGCGTCAAAAAGGCTGTGCGTGGCGGTTAAGAAAACGATGAAATCCGATTTGCCAACCGTGTAAGCAAAGGAAGCGGTTTCGAAGGCCTGACGGGCTTGAGGAATTTTCGCATGAGCGGCATCGACATCCTTCTGCATCGCTTCGAGTTCTGGATTTTGCCTCAAAGTGGTTTCGATCGCTTCTTCGAGGGAAAGGGAAGATGAATCCGGTTTTTTCTTCGATTCCGCCCAAACCCTTTGAAGTGGGAAAAGGATGCTAAAAAAAAGCACCGAATAGAGAATGGTTTTATGCATAACGACACCTTGTCCTTTAAAAAACTTTAAGGAATAGAGGACTTTCTTCTCCAGGAAGAGAAAGTTCAAGATGCGTATTTTCAGCAAAGGAAGGAGACGAAACTTAAGAAAAGGGGAGGAGAAGGGGGAGATGCCTTTGAAAGAATTTCTTTCGGAAGCGAATTTGAAGAAACCACAGGTAAAACAAGAGAGTTAGGACTCGCTTGAAACTCCTGCGAAGCCGAAAAATGAGAGGAGACTGCGACGGGAGAAGAACTTGCCGGCGCAGAATCCATTTGACAGCAAGCCGGTTCGTTTACTTGACTGACAGAGACTACCGCCTGTTTCTTACAACAGCCAGGGCAATCATTTTGCCTCATCATCTTTGTGAAGCAGAGAGAAGGGAGAAAAGAAAAAAGTAAGCCGAGCGAAATGGCTAGAATAAAGTAGATCTTTGTTTTTTTAAAATAACGAAGCGGCATGAGAAGAAATTATTTAAAGGCTCTAAATTGTTTATTGATTTCATTCAACCAAGGGCCTTTTATAAAGGCTAAGGCACTTTCAATGGTGAGTCGAGAGCTAATCTCTATTTTTCAAGTCTTCGCTTTCCTCCTGAGCTCTCCAACCCCTACCAGATCGCCCACCCATCCTGTTAAAGCGGCGAGTCTCAAGCGGGTGAAATTCTTTCCGACATGAATGCTGCACTGTTCGAGCTCTTTTAAGAAAAATTCCGCTTTGGGTGGTTTCATCTGCCCGAAGTCTTCGGTAAGCAAGGGATAGATCAATCTCAAGGGGCGACTCGTCACTAGCTCGAAAAAGAATTTTCCTCCCGGCTTCAGCACACGGGCGATTTCGGCGACTCCCTTTTTCCAATTCGGTTCGAGATGAATCGCGCCGAAGTCGAAAATAGCATCGAAGGTAGAGTCCTTAAACTTTAAGGAGATGATGTTTCCGACGCTGAAATGGACACGGGAACCTTCCGAGGAAATGTTTTTCCGGGCGATTTTTATCATTTTCGGATCGAGATCGAAGGCGTCCACTTCACGGGCACCAAATTTTTCAAGGATGATTTTCGTGCCATTTCCTCCTCCACAGCCGATTTCAAGCGCATGGCCTTTGGGAATGGTTCCGCCCAGACGCTTCATCCAATCGCTTACATAGCGTTGGCCCAGTGAGCGGAGGGGATTATTCATGCTTGCTCTTCCTATCCAATTTAATTTCATAAGGAATCCTCCTAACGATATTTCATTTTATTACTTCAAGTTAAAACCACCCGACTCGTTTTGCTCCAATATAAAAAGCGATTAAAGTGAGTGAAATTGATATTCCTGCCCGTTGAATCCATCGGGAAAGCAACTCTTCTTTTTCTGAGTTAGGATGATGTCGAATGATTCGCCACCGTTTAATCACCAACACTGCGCAGAAAAAATTAATAAAAATAGAAATAAGGCTAAATCCGATCTTGATGAAAAGATCAAAGTGAACTTTTGCAGAGCTTATCAGAAATATACCTGTAACGAGTATGCCAATGAGCAGAGGAATTTCAATGAACAGATCAAAATAGTAATGAAAACAAGCAACGGTCTTTTTTAGGTCAAAGTCCAGTCGAGCCGCAATTTTGAGAATAATCTTGGCCATGGCCAAAGAGCACCATGCTGACAAGAAAGCAATATGGGCGATATGCCAACCTGTTTGGATTATCATGAAAAGCTCTTTCTATTTTTATGACTTGGGATATTTTCCTGTCATTATTTCATTGTGTTTTTTTCATGCTAGTAAATCGCTCGCATCCTCCGCTTGTCCCTCCGGATCGGGGTGAATGATCACTTCCACATTTCCGATCTCTTCGCGAATTCTTTGCGCGATGATCTCCGTGATCTCGTGAACTTGTGGGAAGCTTAAGTGACTCTTCACCTCCAAATGGAATTGAATGAAGCGTTTTTCCGAGATTTGGCGACTCTTGAAGCGATGCATACCAACCACCGCTGAGGGATATTGCGAAAGGATTCTTTCCACATGCTGCTGGATCTCAGGAGAACTTTCCCTATCCATCAGTTCATGAATCGCCTCTTTTCCGATTCTTATCCCTTGAATCGCGAGATAGAGGGCGATCGGAAGGGTGACGAGAGGATCCCAAAACCGAAGGCCGGTCCATTGGATGAGTGCAAATGCGATCAGGATCGATCCGTAAGAGTATAGATCAACGGCATAATGAACGGCGTCCGATTTCAGGATCAGCGATCCAGTTTCATTCGCGCTCCGTTTCAAGCGTAAGGTAAGCCACAAGCTGGCGATCAAAGAAATCAAAACAACTCCGCTTCCTCCCTTGAGATGTTGAAGTTCAAAAGGGTGGTGAAAGCGCTGAATAGACGAATAAATCAGAAAGACAGCGGTTAAAACTAAAATCACCGATTGAAACAATCCCCCTAATGATTCCGCTTTTTCATGACCGAATGGATGATGGAGATCCGGTTCTTTTTGGGAAACAGTGAGCGCGAAGAGATTGACCCCCGAAACCAGAAAGTCGAGCAGGGAATCGAGGGAGGAAGCTAAAAGAGAGAGGGTTCCAGTCCAAAGGGCGGCGGAGCCTTTGAAGACGAATAATCCCAAGGCGACGGATACGGCGATCAATTCCTCCTGTTGTTTTTTTGTTTTTAGAAACATAAGAAGAAAATAATTTTAACTACTTTTATCCACTATTGGAGATCAGTGATCTATGATCTTTATCATACTCCTCAAGAAACAGGTTTGAGATAATTTTTGAGCGGGGGAAGAAAGATCTCTTTATGTTCGAGGTTATTTACAAAAATGGATCCCTTCAGCTTCTTAAAACCGATCTCCTCGCCTCGGAGGAAGAGGCATACCTCACCCACTACCTTTCCAAATTATCTCGCTATAAAGTGATCGGCCATTATCAACAATCCCCCGTTTTTTCGCTTTATCAACCCCCTTTGGCCACTCGTCCCGGGATCCGGTCGTTGAACATGCGCCTTAAAAGGCGATTTCGGGGAGAGCGGATCCCCGCGAACGCCACGATCGCGGTCAATAAAGCTTGCCAATGTGAATGCCTCCATTGCTCGGCGGTCTTTTATAATCATAGTGCGAAAAAAGAGCTTTCTCGGAAGGAGCTAGAAAACGCGCTCCGAGAGACGGTCGATCTCGGCGTAACGAATTTGATTCTTTTGGGGGGAGAGCCTCTGCTTCGCCCAGATCTGGTCGATCAGATTCGCTCGGTTCAAAAGGATCAGTCGGTGGTGACGCTGTTCACGAACGGCGAATTTCTCACCTTCGAGAAGTGTAAAGAGCTGGCGGAAGCGGGATTGATGGGGGTTTTCGTCTCTCTCGATTCGACTGACGAGAAGACTCATGACCAGCTTCGCCGCAGAAGAGGTCTCTTCAAGAAAGCGCTTCAAGGGATCTCCCATCTCCAAAAAGTGGGGATCTTAGTCGCCATTTCCTCTTATCTCTCCCCGACCCGTTTGCGTGAGGGAATCTTCGAGGGGATGATGGAGTTGGGCAAAGAGTGCGGGGTGAACGAGGTCACCTTTTTTGATGCGATTCCGAGCGGACGATGGATTCATGCGACCGATCCGCTTTTGGGAGAGCGCGAACGGATCGAAATCCTCGATCTCGTCCGCTATTACCGCACTCACCGAAACTATCCCGGGGTCTCCGCGCAATCGACCCTCACCTCGCCCCAAGGCTCCGCGTTTTGCTTTGCCGCCAACACCCAATTCTACCTCACCGCCCACGGGGAGATGTGCCCTTGCGATTTCACCCCTTTGACGATCGGAAAATTCCCGAAAGAGAGCATCGCGATCCTCTGGAGCCGGATGATTCGAACCCCGCCGTATCATTGTCGCGCTAAGAGCTGTCGGATGCAGAATTCGAATTTCAGGCGAAAATATATCGATCCGCTTCATGCCACAAAAGATTTTCCGGCAACTCTCAACGCGCCTGAAATCGGGAAATTGAAACTCTCTCGCTGAGAGAAGGGGAGTGAAGCATTCCTTCCTGAGTATGATAAAAATCATGACTTGAAATGATCCTCCTCATAACCGTGTTCTGATCGATTGTTTTATTCCTCAAACAAGTCACTAAGACGCCAGTGTGTTCCCTCGACGAAAATGAAAGAAAGGGGAGTAAAAAATGGAGTTTACTCAATCAAAGACAAGAGTATCGCTTTTTGTCATTCTATTCCTTTTTTCGATGAGCAAACGGGGCTTGAGTGCTGTGGAGAACAAGCGATCTCCCGCTCCAGAGACGCAATCGGTCGATTCGAAAAATCAGACCACATCCTCTTCCGAAGAAGATCCTTCGTTGACCGTCGCTTTCCTCCCCCCCCCCACTCCGGTGAAATGGACAAAAAAGTTCGAGTTGGGATGGAAGAAAGGGTTTTACTTTCAGACCGCCGACAAAAACTACTCCCTCAAATTTCGGGGCTTGCTCCAACCTCAATTTTACTATCTGAATCTTTCCAACAAACCGGCCGATAATCCCGATCAGATTAGTTTCACCCTCAAACGGGCGGAGCTCTCCTGGGAAGGGAATGTCTTTTCGCAATTCCTCGATTACAAGGTGAAGCTCGCCTTGACCGCGAGCAGCCTCGATCGCTTACTCGACGATGTCTGGCTCGATTACCGCTTCTACAACCCGCTCCGAATCCAGTTCGGCCAGTACAAGGTTCCGTATAACCGGCAGCAAATCATCTCCCCCGGACGCTTGCAATTCGTCGATCGTTCGATCGCCGCCGATACCTTCCGCTTCAGCTCAAACGATGTTTCGACCACGACCACCTGCTCGGTCGCCGGCACGACCGTCTTCTGCCCTGCTGGAACCGCCGGATCGACAACCACGACCACTACTACCCCCCGCTTTTACCAATACGATGTCGGGTTGATGGTGCATGGGGATGCCTGGGACAACAAGCTAGAGTACTACGCCAGCATCACGAACGGCTCGGGCCAGAACAGGATCAATCCGAACAAAGATCTGCTCTATCTTGGGAGAATCGTCTGGAATCCCGTCGGGCAATACGGCTATCAGGAGTCGGATGTCAATGATTCCGATCATCCCGCTATCACCGTTGCAGCGAGCGGCGGTTATTTGAAAAGGGAGTATGATATGACACAATTAACGCAGGCTGGATTCGAGCTGGGGAGTAAGTACAAAGGTTTTTCGTTTCAAGGAGAATTTTATTTCAGGGATAACCGTCCCCGCGGGGAAAATGCTTATCACGATGTCGGTTATTACGCGCAGGGGGGCTATTTATTTAAAAAGCGTTTCGAGATCGCCGGTCGGGTCTCCCAGATTTTTTTGGGGGGGCAGGGAAATAATAATCTTCCCGGCGCGAGGCCGAACAACAAAAACGAATTCACAGGGGGATTCAATTACTATATCTTTCAACACGACTTGAAAGTACAGACTGATTATTCTTATCTAACAACGCAAACCGACAGCAGTTACGGCGCTACAGCGGATCACCGACTTCGTCTGCAGTTGCAGGCTTGGTTCTAAAGGTTCCAGAATATGCCTTCTCACAATTCCACAACCGGTATGAGTCCTCCCTTCCCGAATCAAAAATGGTGGGGGTGGGGATCGGAAAAAACGAGTTTTCCAAAAAAAGAGTGGATCGGCTTTGTCACTCTACTGGCGCACCTTTGGGGTTGGGCTGAAATCCCGAAACCGACTTTGCCGATTGCTTCGGATCAGATTTCGATTCCCCCATCGAGGTTGCCGGATCTTTTCTTGAAGAAATGGGAGTCGAGAGGGCTTTCCGTCGCTTCGGAATATCGCCTTTCGCATTGCACCGGAAAAAGCTATCGCGATCTGATTCGTCTTCGGTCAGGGAAGATTCCCTCTTTTCCGGATGGCGTTCTCTTTCTGCAAACATCCGAGGATCTGGTTGAGCTGTATGAAGATGCCCAAAAGGCAGGTTTAAGCCTCATTCCCTTTGGTGGCGGGACCGGTGTGGTCGGCGGGACCGAGTCGATCGATCCTAATCATCGCCCCGTTTTAGTGGTCGACCTCAAAGCGCTCTCCCGATTCTTGTCGCTCGATCCGATCTCTCGGGTCGCAACCTTTGAAGCGGGGATCCTCGGGCCAGCGCTCGAAGAACACCTGAATCGTCTTGGGTGGACGCTTGGCCATTTCCCCCAATCGTTCGAGTTTTCGACCTTGGGGGGGTGGATCGCCACCCGTTCCGCCGGCCAAGCCTCGATCAAATACGGAAAAATTGAGAAGATGATCGAGAGTCTCACGTTGATCTCTCCCGAAGGAACCCTTAAAACAAAGCCGGTTCCCGCCTCGGCGACCGGTCCATCCTTGAAGGATCTTTTGATCGGATCCGAAGGGATCTTCGGAATCATTACCGAAGTGACTGTGCGAATCGTTCCGATGCCTGAAAAAAAGAACTATCTGGCGGCGATCCTTCCCGATTTCGAAACCGGTTCGGAACTGATTCGCGAAATCCTCCAAGCCGGTCTTGACCCGGCTGTTTTGCGGCTCTCCGATGGCGAAGAGACCGGACTTTTCTTCAAGCTTGCCGCCGTCGGCAAGGGGGCTCTTATGCAGCATCTTCAAAAGCTTCTTGGATGGGTCCAGAAGACCCCGCGGGAAGTATATCTGTTTGCCGTTCTCGAAGGATCCGATTCCTCCCTGAAAAAAAAGATTCTCCGTTTGATCCGAAAAAAAAACGGGAGGATATTGCTCGGAAGGATCGCTGGCAAGAAATGGGAAAAAAGCCGTTTCATGCTCCCCTATTTGAGGGATACGCTTCTCGATTACGGCATTCTGATCGACACCTTAGAGACGAGCGCCGAATGGTCTCGCCTCGGCTTGGTCTATGAGGCGGTCGAGGAGGCGATCCGCAACGCCTCTCCCCTTCCGGTTTCGGTCGGTTGCCATCTTTCCCATGCCTATCCGCAGGGGGCCTCGCTCTATTTCACTTTCCTCTCCCCTCAAATGCCGGGGGAGGAGCTGGCGCAGTGGGAGAAGATCAAGGCCGCGGCCACCGACGCGCTGATGCAGGCGGGAGGCGCTTTAAGCCATCATCATGGGATCGGCTACGACCACCGAAAATGGATGGGCGAAGAGCAGAGTTCTTTTGGCTTGGAGATTCTCCGAAGAATCAAGAAAGACTTTGATTCGGCAGGAATTCTTAATCCCGGAAAAACTCTCTGAAGGAGTAAAAATTCTCAACACCTATGATGAAGATCATAGTGGATATCGAATCACTGTTTTATCAAGATTCAAAGTTTTGTGATTAAACCGAAAAAACGGAGGAAAAAACTATGAAAAAAAAGATGTTGTTCATATCGGGGATCTTGTTTTTCGGATCTGTATTTTCTGCCAGTGCGGCCGATCTGGTGGCGGGGAAAGCGAAATACGATCAGATGTGCGCCTCTTGTCATGGGACAATGGGTAAAGGAGATGGCGTTGCCGCCGCAGCGCTCAACCCGAAACCGCGGAATTTGACCGATAAAGCCTACATGTCGAAAAGGACGGATGCCGATCTGGTCAAGGTGATCAAGAATGGAGGGCCCGCCTTGGGGCTCTCTTCTTCAATGCCCCCTTGGGGTTCGAGTTTGAGCGATGCCGATATCAACAACATCGTCGCCTATATTCGGAGTTTGAAATAAGTAAACCCACCTCCTCCCTAGACGGCTCTTTCTAGATTAAAAAGAAAGGGCCGTTTTTATTTTTCCCCAGAAAAAAACAAAAACATGATTCAAATCATATCCGACTTTTTCTGCGAAAGTTATCTCTGAGAAAAGAAAAGGAGGAGAGACCATGGAATCGTTCAGTCGTAGAAGCATCGTGAAGATAGCGAAGAAACGGGGGGGCGGCCATGGGCTGGCGAGCTCCGGAGGGGGGAAGGGATCGGAAAATTTAGAGTAAATCCAACCGTGCGACCATGACAAACCGA
>CAZSRQ010000093.1:0-9493 GCA_964609335.1 uncultured Pseudomonadota bacterium | reverse complement strand
GAAACCACACCTCTCTCAGGCTTTAAAAGGATATAAAGAAATCAATTTGCGGGCGATGAAGCTGCTGGAAAAGGATGGAATTTTGATTACCTCTTCGTGCAGTCATCATATTTCCGATGAACAGTTTTTGGAAATTATCACCGAGGCTGCCCACGATGCAAAACGACAAGTGCAGATCATTCAGATTGGGCATCAAGCGCCGGACCATCCGATTCTGGTTGGTTTTCCGGAATCGAATTATTTGAAATGTCTATTTTTGAGGATGACGTAGGGGCGCATGGCCCGCCTTACCGCGCGGCAGGCCATGCGCCCCTACCGGTGAAAGAAATGCCACAACACTCCCGACACCAACCCAATTCCTATCAAAACCATCAAAACCTGCACAAACCGATTCGAAAAAACAGTTTTTTTCTTCTCTTCATTTTTTGCCTGTTCCATAACCTCTTTTATCTCTTCTTGGACTGATAACGACAAAACCCCGGTCACCGACAACTCCTCTTCATTCGATTCAATGATCTCCTCGATTTTGGATTGCAACTCCTGCTTCGCAATTTTCTCAACCGGCTTCGGCTCTTCCCAACTGATTTCATCAAAAATCGAATGAAATGTGATTTCCAGCGGATCAACTACCTGCGTATCTTCCGGCTTGTCGACATTTTCTCCTTCCGTATTTCCGGCGACTAGACTTCGGGTCAGATCAACCAGCGTTGCCTCCTCGCGAATGGTTTTTTCAATGGAGATATGAGCCGTCAACTCATCTGGAACGCCAAATAGATCCGTTAAAAACTGGACAATATTTTTCGGTTTAAAATGGGAGTAGTTTTTCAACAAGAACTTGGTCAACTCAAGCCCCATGTCGTGCGCAGAATCGTATCTTTCTGAGGGATTTTTCTCCAATGCCTTCAAAACAATCTGGTCAAGCTCAGGCGGAATTTCAGGACGAAAATTCGAAGGGGGCAAAACCGCCATCTCTCTCACCCTCTCCATCGTTTCGCTGTTGGTTTTTCTTTTGAAGAGTCGTTGCCCGGTCAACAATTCCCATAAAATAATCCCGGCCGAAAAAAGATCAGAATGGTAATCAACCTCCACCCCTTTCGCCTGTTCGGGAGACATGTAGGCAAATTTTCCTTTTAAAACGCCGGTCTCTTTTTCCCCCAATTTCAAAGCTGCTTTGGCGACCCCAAAATCGACAATCTTCACATTTCCCGAATAGCTCACAATAATATTCTGGGGGGAAATGTCCCGATGGACAATTTTCAGCTCATTTCCGAGATCGTCACTTTTTCGATGGATATAATCGAGGCCATGACAAAGCTCTGAGATAAAAAAACAGCTCTGTTCGATCGGAATCAAAATCGATTTTTCCCGACATTTTTTTTGGATCTGGCTTAAGTTTTTTCCATCGACATATTCCATGACGATAAAATAATCGTCTCCCACTTTTCCGAGATCGAAAATCTGCGCAATATTTCCGTGGGAAAGATTCACCGCAATCTTTGCCTCGTCGACCAACATCTCGATAAAGGATTGGTTGGCAGCGATATGCGGAAGAATCCGTTTGATCACGATAAATTTTTTGATCCCCAAAAAATCGTAGGTGAGCCCTTTAAAAATTTCAGCCATTCCCCCTTGGGCAATTTTTTCCAGAATAAAATAATGACCAAAAGGTTTTGGATTCACCCGATTCTCATAGGAAATAACAGTTTCACCTGACACTTAGAGACCCCACTTTATTCTAAACTGATGCACAAACTCCCCACTTTACAATTTTTGACAGAGCTAGACTCTACAAACAAAAATTAAAATAAACAAATAAAATCAATTATTTAACTATAATATTTTTTATTTTTAGACTTTGGCACACATAGTGCATTTAGTAAAAGACAATGAAGTAATTTCACATCAAAAAAATGAATACTTACCTAAAGTTATAAGACATATCCCCCAAGATTTTCCCTCCAACGGTTTTAACCCCGCCGACTCTCCCATCTACCAGAAGTGGATGGGAGAGTTGTCACCTCTCTTTTTTCTGTTTTTTCCTCTTTTCATTTTCTTACAAAAACCACTTTCTCCACTTGATTGATTCCATACTGATTTTCATCCGGATTGTAATCTCAAAATATTCGGGCAACCGCCTTTCCCAAAAAAAGACTCAAAACACCGAAAAAGTTTTGAGTGGTAAAATTGACCAATGCCAAGATCCATTCTGAGCTCCGCAACATTTGAGAGGTTCAAAAGCATAAACGAAAAATTGCTTGTATTCATGGATTGGATCAAGCTTGCCAAACCATAACGAGCCAAGGTTCCGATCGCACCTGCCATAGAAAGCCATAAAATTCGTTGTCCCATCATTATCTCCAATTGTAATCGATTTTATTTCTTTATTTAAATACAGATCGACTATAAAAACAACTCTATGAAACACTTTCAAGATAAAGTTGCTTTTCTCACGGGAGCTTCTTCAGGGATCGGTGCTGCGCTCGCACGAGAGCTGGTTGAACAAGGGGCAAAACTCATTCTCACCGCACGAAGAAAAGAAAATCTAAAAAAGCTCGAAGAAGAGTTAAACCAAAATATTGAACAATCGATTGCAATCACCTGTGATGTCACCCAAGAAAAAGAATTGAATGAAGCGGTTCATCAAACAAGACAAAAATTTGGAAAAATCGATATCGTCATCGCCAATGCAGGATTTGGAGTGGCCGGAAATTTGGAAAATTTAACTTTAGAGGATTATAAAAGACAATTTGAAACAAATGTTTTTGGGGTTCTTCGAACCATCTATGCAACCTTGGAAGAGTTAAA
The DNA here is from genome assembly GCA_964609335.1 of uncultured Pseudomonadota bacterium. Lineage (GTDB taxonomy): Bacteria > UBA10199 > UBA10199 > JADFYH01 > JADFYH01 > CAZSRQ01. The sequence goes on along the minus strand of CAZSRQ010000093.1, from coordinate 6,688 downwards.
AAAAACAAAAGGAACCCTCGTGATCATCGGCAGCATCTCGGGATATTTTACCCATGCCGGCTCTTCCGCCTATTCAATGAGCAAATTTGCCATTCGAGCCTTGGCTGAAACACTGCAATTCGAGCTAAATACGTATGGTGTTTCAGTGGTTCTGATTAGCCCCGGTCTTGTCGAATCAGAATTTCAACAGATCGATAATCGTGGAGTTTTTCATCCAGAAGTTTCTTCCAACCGAAATCTTCCTGCCTGGCTTTTTATGCCAACCAAAAAAGCGGCAAAACAGATTGTGAAAGCGATCAAAAAAAGGAAAAAAGAACAGCTGATCACCGGTCATGGAAAAGCGATGGTTTTTTTGAAAAGACATTTTCCGAGAGTTTGTCATGGATTGCTAAAAATCGGCGGTGCAAAAAGTCGCCGAAAAGCGATCGAAAATTCGGTTGATCTCTCATCGAAGAAGATGTCATAACGCTTTCATGTCAGAAATATTAGAAACCTCACTCCAGCCTTCTGGACAAGAGTTTAAACAAAACAGCGAGCATCTCAAAAAACTGGTTCAAGAATTTCGCCAGCAGATTGAAACGGTGAAACTGGGAGGCGGAAAAACAGCTGTCGAACGTCATCACAAACGAAACAAGCTGCTTGCCCGCGAAAGAATTGAAAAACTGCTCGATCCCAATTCCCCTTTTCTCGAATTCTCCACTTTGGCTGCCCATGAGATGTATCACAATGAAGCCCCTGGAGCCGGCATTGTCACCGGAATCGGTTATTCCCATGGTCGGGAAATTCTCGTTATTGCGAATGATGCCACCGTGAAAGGTGGAACCTATTATCCCATGACGGTCAAAAAACATCTTCGCGCCCAAGAGATCGCCTTGGAAAATCATCTTCCTTGCGTTTACCTCGTCGATTCGGGCGGAGCTTTTCTTCCTCTTCAATCCGAGGTTTTTCCAGATAAAGAACATTTCGGTCGAATCTTCTACAATCAGGCGCAGATGAGTGCGAAAGGAATTCCACAAATTGCGATTGTGATGGGAAGCTGTACAGCCGGTGGTGCCTACGTTCCCGCAATGAGCGATGAAACAGTCATCGTCAAAGGCAATGGAACCATTTTTTTGGGTGGCCCCCCCCTCGTCAAAGCGGCAACCGGAGAGGAAGTGACGGCGGAAGAGCTGGGTGGAGCCGCCGTTCATTGCAAAAAATCAGGGGTCACCGATCATTTCGCTGAAGATGATGAACATGCATTAGAAATCGGTCGATCGATTTTAGAAAATCTGAACCGCCCTCCCAAAAGTTTTTTAGATATTACAGAACCGGAAGAACCGCTTTATCCGGCCGAAGAAATTTACGGAATTATTCAGAAAGATTTGAAAAAACCTTACGATGTTCGTGAAATTATCGCTCGACTAGTCGATGGGAGCCGGTTTCATGAATTCAAAAAATTATACGGAAACACACTCGTCTGCGGATTCGCACGAATTCTAGGATTCCCAATCGGCATTGTTGCGAACAACGGCATTCTCTTCTCTGAAAGTGCCCAAAAAGCGGCTCATTTTATCGAACTTTGCAATCAGCGAAAAATCCCCCTTCTCTTTTTACAAAACATCACCGGTTTTATGGTCGGCAAACAGTATGAAAACGGCGGAATCGCGAAAGATGGCGCCAAGATGGTGATGGCAGTTTCAAACGCCAAGGTTCCAAAATTTACTGTTGTGATCGGTGGATCTTATGGGGCAGGTAATTACGGCATGTGCGGTCGTGCCTATAGCCCTCGCCAGTTGTGGATGTGGCCGAATGCGCGAATTAGCGTCATGGGAGGAGAACAGGCATCCAACGTCCTTTTAACGGTAAAGCAAGATCAACTCAAAGCGGAAGGTAAAAAACAGATGAACGAAAAAGAGGCGAATGAATTCAAATCCCCTACTTTGGAAAAATACGAAAAAGAATCGTCCGCTTATTTTTCAACTGCAAGAATTTGGGATGATGGGATGATTGATCCGGTCGATACCCGGAAAGTGTTGGCCATCGGGCTTTCAACCGCCTTGAATGCACCGATTGAGCAGACAAGTTATGGGGTTTTTAGGATGTAATTTTCTCTCACCTTCTGAAACAACTTCCCCCCCTTAGAGAAAGGGGGGCAGGGGGGATTTACTGCACGATGTTGGAATATCAAAAAAAACTAAAACAAAACTCTCGTCTCCTCAGAACCAACACAACAAATAGCGAATCCTTCCTCTGGTCCAAACTCCGCAGAAAACAACTCGGCCTCCAATTTTATCGACAAAAACCGATTGGAAACTTTATCGTAGATTTTTACGGACCAAAAGCCAAGCTCGTGATAGAACTGGATGGTTCGCAACATTTAGAGGAAAATCATCTCTGGACCGACAAACAACGAGATGAATATCTAATGAGTCAGGGATTACAGGTTTTACGATTTAATAATACAGAAGTGCTCAAAAATATAGAGGGAGTGGTAGAAACTATTTATAAAATTGTAATGCAACGAAGCAATCCAAAATCAATTATAATTTAAATCATCATAGGCCCCCCTTAGAAAAAGGGGGGGTGGGGGGATTTATTGCACGGATTGAAAATTATTCGACTTACTCCATTCCTTGCACTAAATCCCCCTTAATCCCCCTTTTTCTAAGGGGGAAACTTCAAGGAAAAAGAAATGATACCTTTTAATTTTCAAACTCTTCTGATCAATCAAAAAAATAATCTTGCCACCGTCACTCTCAACCGTCCTGAGCTTCATAATGCATTCAACGAAATCATGATCCAGGAGCTGACAAAAGCATTCTCTACTCTTTCAAAAGACAAAAATACCCGGGTGATCATCCTCACCGGAAACGGAGAATCTTTCTGCGCTGGAGCCGATTTGAATTGGATGAAAAAAATGGCGAGCTTCACCAAAAAAGAAAATTTGGAGGATAGCAAACGTCTGCACAAAATGCTCGAAACAATTTATCGATGTTCAAAACCGGTCATTGCGAAAGTGAACGGCTCTGCAATCGGTGGTGGAGTTGGGCTGGTCGCCGCAGCCGATATCGCTTTAGCCTACAATACTGCAAAGTTTGGGCTTTCAGAAGTGAGGCTGGGGCTCATCCCCGCGGTGATCTCTCCGTTTGTGATCAAGAAAATCGGCGAAGCGAATGCCCGAGAATATTTTTTAACTGCTGAAAGATTTGACGCGCTGAAAGCGCGTCAAATGAATTTAGTAAATGAAGTAGGATCGCCTGAAGAAATCGAAAAAAAACTTGAAGAAAAAATCAAATTTCTTCTTTCGGCCGGGCCGGAAGCGCTCGCGGAGTCTAAAATTTTGATTGAAAAAGTTTCCGGTCAACCGATTGAAAAAGTTTCTGCATTTACTTCACGCAAGATTGCAGAAAGACGCGCCAGCAAAGAAGGTCGCGAAGGGGTTCAGGCGTTTTTGGAGAAAAGAAACCCGCAATGGATAAAAGCTAATTAATCACTTGGCGACGGGCAATTTTCCAACAATATGCAAATGTGCCAAAGGATTACCGTTCATCGATCGAGACATATCAAAATATTTCCCGCCAATTCTTATCACATCTTCAATTGGCAATTGGGCAAGACGACGAAAAACTTCTGCCAGATCTCTCACTTCTAAAACCCTTCCTGTAGAGTCTTTAAAATAATACGGAGACTGATCTTTATTAATAGAATCGCCAACTTTTCCTGAAGTGGTATCGTTCGATTGAAGCCAGCGAAGCCTCAGCTCTTCTACTGCTTTTTTAAGATCGGCTTGTGTTGGTTTGTGCTCTCCTGTGATTTGTAAATACTCATCTCGGTAGTCAGCCAGCACTTTTTTGATTTGATCGGGCGTACACTCAAATTGGTATCCAGCCAAAACAGGTTGGTCTAACTCTACTATTCTACCTAAAGTCCAGGCGAGATAAAGATATCCCTTTACATCTTCTCTCCCTTCCCTTTTCCCATAAACCAGGCGATAAAAATTCCTATCTCCCAATATCGCCTGAAAAGCATAAAAATAGGGATATTCCCAACTATTACGCACCGGCCCCAAGGTTTGTTGAGATACATAGACTGAATCAACTTCACGAGGGGTGTGAGTCACTTTTATCCCTCTCTCAACTCCGATTGACTCGAGCTTTGATGGATCAGTAATCGGAATTACTTCAAACGGATATGAAAGAATACTTTGTATCGCTCCGTCCGCAAGTGTAGGTAAGCTAGCATTTGAAGGAATTTGAGAAAGAAGATAGAGAAATTTTTCAAACTCTTTCGGACTACTAAAATTACCTCCTAAAGTCACCTGAAGTTTTGAAGGATCTAATAATTGCTGTCGATAAACGAATAAGTCATCTCGGCTAATGCTAGCAACTGATGCAGGACTACCCGTTGTAAGCCGCATAACTCTGGGACTTGGATATAATTCGGCCTGGGGGATATAAGTGGAAATAAGGCTGAAATTATTTCCCGTATCTTTTCTCACTCCATCCAAGGCCAATTTCGTTTCGCTCAAATCTTTGTCTCCAAAACGAGGATGCTGAATGACATGGAGTAAAAGTTGGGCAGCGTCCAAAAAGTCTCCGGTAGGAGTGGATAAAAAAATCGTGAAGTGATCTTCGCTAAGTTGCGCAGAATATTTTGCACCGAGAAAGTTCATTTCTTGCTCGAAAGCTTTTAAAGAAATTTCAGCAGTCCCCCGAAAAAGGTTGCTTTTGATGAGGGCTCTTACTCCTTCTTTTCCGATCGGATCCGTTCCATCACCCAACGAAGAGCGAATTTGAGAGACAATCACTTTTCCACTTTTGGTTGGAACATAAGTAACTGACAATCCGTTTTTCAAGAGATAACGAACTCGACCATCCCTTAATCGTTGAGGTTGTTCTTTTAAAACCTTACCGATATCCAATTGTTCCGGTATTTCAGTATGAGAATAAATTAGACGGTCTCCTGCTTCAAAGTCGTAAGAGGTCGGGGGTTGATTTCGAGCCGCTTGCATCCGTTTTAATAAATCTTCAGAAGAAACAAACTGAGCCGGCTGTTTTCCTTCTTCCAAGATTACCAATGTATAAGAATTCGTACTATCCAGATAGTTTTGGGCAACCAACCTCACATCATCCCCTGTTACTCGCGCAATTCCATCCAACCAAATTCGACGATTTTCAATAGGATCGACATGTCTGGATTCTTGCAAAGCTGGCATGATATGGCGTGAACTTTTTTCCTGATCAAACGCATCACTGGACAACAACTCACGTCTTGCACTTTCCACCTCAGCAGAACTTGGAGCATATCTTCTTATTTGCTCTACCATTTTTTGTAACTCAACAATTTGATCTGAAATCTTGTCAGCTGATCCGGACAATGATACAACAACCGAGCCAACTCCTCCCAAACTCTTAGAACCGATCGAAGCTGTATTCAATTGACCCGTTGTTACCAATCGTTGATCTAATCGTGTATTTAAAATATTAATGGCAACATCTAACGCAGCATCATTGGATCGATCGAGCCAAATTGGAATCCTCCATCCTATTTTAACCTCTGTTGTTTTGGTTGGAGGCATTTTTTTGGTTTTTGAGGGGATAATTTCAACCACCGGTTTCGAAACATTTTGAAGCGATAGTAAAGGCCGAATAACCGCTCTAGATCGCATTTTTCCAATGCGACTCTCCTGAACAAGTCTGACAGCTTCCGCCATTGTAATTGGGCCATGAAATTTTATGGTTACATTATTTGGAACATGAGTCTTGGCATGATGATCTCTAAAGTCATTCAGCGTTAAGGCTTGCACTTGAGAAAAGTTGCCACTGACATCGTCGCCAAAAGGATGCTCTGGATAAAGCCCTTTTAAAAAATTCGTCCAAACGCAGCTTGAAACATTGCTGTCGTGACGTCTTATTTCCTGTCCTAAAATATCATTTATTTCGTCGGAAACTCTTTTTTGATCATAATTCTCGTTCATCAAGGTCGCATCCCACATCAGAAAAACTTCTCGTAAATGGGAACTTTCAACATAAAAACTATACAAAGTCCTTTCGTAATAAGTGTTCACGCTGTCTGAATCTCTCCCTGCACCCAATTGCGTCATGCAATCCGTAATTTCTTTACGACCTCCAAAGGGGCCGCTTCCAATCAATACATGTTCCAATCCATGGCTAATCCCTCGCTGTGCCGGCAGCTCGTCAATTGATCCGACTAACGGTACGTATCCAACTCGTACGAAAGGACGTTCAGGATCATGTTCAACTATCACTTGAAGTCCATTCGGCAATATAACTCTCCCCGATTTTCCAAAATTGAGTGATTGCTTGTGAGTTAACCAATCTTTTGCCGTCAATGCAACACCGGGGGATTCATGATGATTAATCGCAATCGGTCTCAAAAGATGAGCCCATTCCGCTGGAACTTCTCTGAAGCTTGAAGAATGTTCGTTCCCCAATGAATCAAACAAGTTCATTTGACCATCTTTATTCTTATCTTCAAATTTTAGAGGAGGAAGAGAAGGATCAAATTTTCTAAAATATTGTTCGATTTCTGGGAGAAGCTGAAAAACAGATTTTGTTGACATAAAAAACCTCAATTAAAAAAACTCTTGTTTAGGATTAATATTTTATGAGGCTAACTTATCGTCACTTTGGGATGCATTTACTTACTTGGGGTAGAAAAAAGAGAAGATATTTTAAGGGGTTAG
>CAZSRQ010000092.1:5909-9568 GCA_964609335.1 uncultured Pseudomonadota bacterium | reverse complement strand
TGCAGCTTTTTGTGGTTCAGCTGTTTTTGCTGCTGCGTCTGGGACTGATTTTGGCGAAGAAGAAGGCCCTCTCTCACCACCACTTGAAGGACTCGGCGTTCTACCAGCTAGTCTTTCTAAAACTTCATCGGCGTTACCCGGTCTTAAAACTATATCGTCTCGAATATTTCTCGCTCGTTCATCAACAACGGCCAACCTTTTTACGTTTTCTTGGTAAGAAAAAGGGATTAAAGCAATCGTGGGGCGGTTACTATTTTTTTGATTCACATGATCAGGAAAATGATTCAACTGATTGCTCTCAGCCGGCATTACCCATAACCAGTCGATCCCATTACGATCTAAAGCTTCAACCAATTCTGCCATGACAGGAACTGCCCATCCTCCTTTTGTGTCGTCATAATAAATGTCGATTGCCTCTGGTAGTTTTATCGGCTCTCCTAGAATTCGAGATTTCGAGCTTGGCTCAACAGGAGGAAGTGGTGGAGTCATTTCTCTTAAACAATCTAAAACCGGTTCGGCATAAGAAGTTCGAGTCTCTCCTGGTCTTCTCTCAATAATTGAAGTCATTGCTCGATGCAGTGCGTGAGGAATTCTCTTATCGTAAACTGCTTCACTCAGAGAAAAAGCAATATCCCATAAATCATTCGTTTCTACCGGCCTTCCGTTAGGCAATGCTAATGCTAGATTCATAACAGGATTAGGCCGTCCAGCTTGACATGTATACTTATAATCATCGCCTATTTCTGGTTTGGATGCGAGACGCCCTTCAGCTATTATTCCAACGCGAGAACCACCCGGTTGAGTTAAAGGATCATTCAAATTGTAAAAAGCAATAGAGGGATTAGGATGAGCAATCACAGATGCCAATAAATTTGTCACCCTTCCTTCTAATTTTGGAAGGAGTATTGTATCCATTTGATGCCGCTTGATCGCTCCATAAATTACTAAGGCAGGTCGTGTTGGGTCCGTAGGTTTGTAGCGTATCGGGCCAGGATAAAGACTTTTTTCATCTAAAGCATATTGTTCAATCGCAGCAAGCTCTTCTGGTGTATGTAACAGTTCCGCCCCTTCTACAACAGGAAGACGAGCAGAAGCCGCTGCTTGACCTTGAGCGCCAGATGAAGCGGCGGAGCCTTGAGCTTCTTGCCCTTGTCTCTGCCCGTTTTCTCCACCCGAAAAACCTTGCGATGAGCCACCCGAGTTTTGTCCTCCCGTTCCATTATTATTCACTTGATCTGAAGAAGAGTCTTGAGAACTTTCTGTAAGCCCAACATCGAGGAAAAGTCGTCCATCCGTTCTTCGAGCCATATAATAGACAGGTTCTCCACGACGACCGCCTGCTTGAAACTCTTGACCAGTCGTCACACGATCACCCGGTAAAGTGGCGGTTGGAAGAATCATGGAAGAATCAATACCATTCTCGTCTTTCACCCATTTTCCGTTGTTCAATCGGGCCACTCTTAATTTAGAGTTCATGAATCGAGGAGTAAATTCGGGATTACTCTCTTGAGCTCCCCATTCCACTACTGCAGAAGCTACCTGATCATCTGAGACTCTGGCTTCTGGAAGATGAGCATTGGTTCCAGGTTTCAACTCGACAGGATTTCCCTGGGGATTAAATTTTGGATGAGCCAAATATTCTGCCCGAAGCTGTTGTTGCTCTGTCGGGGTGAGAGGGATCAGATCCGCGTTTGCGCCTCTTGCTGTAGAAGAAGCAGAAACCGATCCACTTGTTTTCGCTTCGGTTGCGGTTGAAAATTGATATCTTCCTACAACCGCTCCCGTAGAATTTCTCAATTCAAAAGGGGTATTCAATCCAACTTCCAGGTTTTCACCGGAGGATTCAGCGGCATGAACTCTCAAACCACTATTGGGATAAACCCATAAACTGGTTCCTCGTTGTCTTACAGCAAAAGGCATCCCCTCAGGATAAATAAGCATCCCCTGATTTAGACCTTGAAGAGAAGATAAGTGAACAAGAACCGGTTCCTGAGAAACTACTTGAGCTGCTCTCGTTGGATCCCTGAACAAAACTCTTTGATGAGATCCCAAACGTAAAACATCTCCATCGACGATCCGTTTTGCAGCAGCTTCTTCATGCCCGACCGGTTCTGAATGAGCGGTATTCCCTTGTCTCTCAACAGCGGTACCACCACTACTCTTATTCTTAGCCCCATCCCGCACATACCAGCCATCGGCTCTTTTCTCCAAAGTGACGTGGTCTCTTGAAATGGTGTCTCGAACCTTTCCCTGATTGCCTCCTTGAAATGTCACGGCTTCTTCGCCAATTCCAACCACTTTAAACTCTTCTCTTCCGACGACCACTTTTGTTTGATCATGGGGTGCTTCGAGAACTGGGATTTCTCCAGGGCGGGTGACAATTGTAACTCGGGCTAAAGTAGGTGATTGAGAAGAGGCAGGTTTTATTTGAGTGTCTGCAATGTCATTGGATACCTGAACTACCTCCCCACCATTAGAATCGATCGCGGGAATCTGCCCCTCTTCTCTTCTCAAAAACAATTTTCCCTGTTCATTGAGTGCCACGACAAAAACATGATCCCCAATTTCAAGCTTGTTGCCTTGGGTTAATACAGCTTTACCGTTTATAGGTTCATCATCAACCTTCGCTCCAGAAATTGACGATACATCTTCTACTGTCATACTCCAGGCATTCGGTTGACCCACGGTAATTTCGAGATGGGTTCTGGAGATTCTACGATCGGGATTTGTGGTTATCTGACCCTTCTCATCCACTTCCATGATTCTCAAATCACTATTGACACCTCGACCAATTTTATAGACATGTCCTTCCGGTTTGGAGAAAGCAAAATCAACATTCGGGCGAACAGAAACTCCTAGCGTAACTTTGACAGTGGCAGGAATGGAAGCTTGCGGCGTTGCCTGCTGAATGGGAGCTCCACCCATGGTACGGGCACCCATGGTATGTTTACCCTCTTTAATCTCTCTCCACTCAGGATCTGCAGCCTCATCTTCAGAATAACCTCTATTGTTATTAAAATTCAGACTTCTCCATTGCATTGCCTGACCATTTGCCGGATCAACCGTTTCGAACGCATTAGTTCCTGGTCTTCTGGGGGCCCTATTCACCCGTTGTCCCTGCTCATTCAGTACATATCCATTTTTGAACCGGTAATTTCTGTTTTCCTCGATTTGTCTCCACTCAGGCTGGGCAGCTATCAAAGCGAGTATTTCCTGGATATCGGCCGGATTTTCCGCATAAATGGCGACTCTTGGATCTGTGTGCTCTAATTTCTCATAATTACCAACCACCACATCGGGAGAGAAATTCTTAAAATTAACTTGGCTTACCAACCATTTGAAATCGAGCCCTTTCCCCTCTTTCTCTCGCTGTTTTCCTATTCTTTCGAGAATTTTCAATGCCGATGAAAAATCGCCCGGCTCAATCATCAAATAACCTCTGTAGGCAAGCCCTGAAGGAATTTTAGTTGGTTGGCCATAGATAACTCTCTGCCAATCATACCAACTTCCCTCATGAACCACACCGAAAGTGTGTGCTTTTTCATAGCCAAGATTTTTGAACTCGTCGTAATGTGCTTTCAGGAGAGCAACATCACGACCAATCGGCAACGATTCATTTCCATAATGAACCAATTGATTGGTGTATGGATTATACGAAA
>CAZSRQ010000092.1:0-5809 GCA_964609335.1 uncultured Pseudomonadota bacterium | reverse complement strand
GGCAACGATTCATTTCCATAATGAACCAATTGATTGGTGTATGGATTATACGAAAAGACAAGATTCTCTTTCGACTCTTGGCCATGTCCAACGGCAAACGCCTGTCCCGCTTTCAGGAAAACTTTTTCTCCAGGCAATAGACGTGTCCAGCTTCCATCCTGATTTTTTATATAAGTTCCATGAGGAGATGTTTTATCTTGATAACCATCGGCTAATTCCATCGGATAAACGATATCCAAGCCGGCCGCTTCGGGCGGAAACTGCAGATTACCCGCAGCATCGCGGGTTGCAAAAACAAATTCTCCATTGATTTCTACGGCAGGATTTTTGGTTCGACTAATGGTAAATGGAAAATCAGCCAATCCCTGCTGCACCTTTTCTGCCGAGCCTTTACGACGGCTGGTCGCCCAAACGAAATTGGTTAGTTGATCTTTACCCGGAACAAACATTTCCGCCGGTTCACCTGCCAATGGCTCCACTCTTGAGAGCGCACTCTTTGGTGAAAGAGAAATAATCTCACTTTGTCGACCCGGATCAAAGAATTTTCGGTAAATGGTGGATACGCCAATTCTGGCAAACAATAATGCCGCTCCTGTACCTAAAACTGCTAATGCGCCCTGAGGCATTGCTTCAACTATTTGCTGAAAACCATCGGCACGAGCTGAAGAAGGAAGAAAGGTCAAAAAACCGGCAATCGCTGCGTGAACGACTGGATGGGAAAGTGCTGGTGGGAGACCGGCCTGATTGGGTCGAGAAGAAGGGCCTTCAAACGCGATGGAAACTTCCCCTTTACCAGAAACTTTGGGAGTCTGAATTTGTGGAGTAAAATCGGCAGGAAGCGGCGGAGGCACACCTCGGGATCGATTAGCAGCAACAGCTTCCGAAGAATTCTCCTGTTCTTCTTTTTTCCGCGCAGCCAAGTCATTCCTCAATTGCTGAATACGAGCTTGGGCAGCTTGCTGTTGTTGCAACTTCTGTTGCGCAAGTTTTTGCTTGAGTGTGATTGGAGGACCATCCCACGCGTCTTCCTCCCAGGGTGATTCTAAAGGCTTTGAACTTTGCGATTCAGCATCGAAAAGAGGATCCAAAACAGCTGGCTTCGAATTTCTGATCGCTCCTTCCACTCGATGTAAAGTCACTTTCTTGAATTCAACTTCACCCTCTTTCCGATCCTCAGACCTAATTGTAACAACGGGAGTTGCAGGATCTGTAGGATCTCCCAGAGCAATCAACTGATTCGGCTTGACTGGATAAGGATCACTTTCTACAGAAGCAATCGCGCCCCCATCTTCGATATTAATCCATTTTCCTTTTACCAAAACATGGGTTCCAGTAATGACTGAAAGGTTTTTTAGATAAACTTTTCCTTCACTGTCCCTGACAAGCTCCGCATGTTCAGGTTCAATATTTCCTGAAATCGGGATTGATTTTTTGCCGGCTAGATCGCCCACCGATACGACTGGATCACTTCCCAATTTGCAAGAGCTGCTATAAAAAAGTTCAACGGGTATCTTTGCACCATCCCTCAACGGTTCGCCAACTTTAGCAGTAGACATCGGAGGCGGGGCTGGAGGATTAGACGGTTTCTTAGAAACATTACCACCCGGAGGCGGAGCTGCATTCATATCTCGAATCGAATGCGTTCCACCCACCTTCGGCGCCTCGCCGGTAAACGCTTGTTCTCCCGGTTGATGAGGGAGAGAAATATCATCACCGAATTGTTGGGCAAGTTCGTTGACAATCGTTGGATCTCGGCCAATTCCACCCGAGTTACCTGTAGTTGGAACTGTTTTTCCGGATAAACCACGAATAAGCTGAGAATCAACGACCGTCCCTACTCCCACCTCATTTTTCTCTTCTTCAGAACCCTCTTGTTTTCCTTCGCCTTCCTGGTTCCCTTTTCCTGTTTCTCCCTGAAACCCTTGAGCGCCCTCTTCTTGTCCTTCTCCATTTTTATCATCTTCAGACTCATCTGAATCTCTTGTTCTCCCGGCCTCTTCTTGAGCCCCTAATCCGCCCGCATTCTCCGAAACTCCATTGATTCCGCCGCTCGGTTGTGCTGATAGATAATCCGATTCAGTTGTATCTGGGTTTTTTATATACTCAATTAATTTTTCTCGCCCACCTTCTCTAAAAAATTTCACGATATCTGAAAAATTAATTTTTCCGTTCCTTAAAAGTCTCTCTATAGAAATTGATTGATGACTTAACTCATTGGCAATTGATGAAATGTCTAAACAGTCTCCAAGACTCACTCCTTCAAGATATTTTAATCGTAAGGCAAATTTGAAAGCTCCAAATTCACCACCGTGAGCACTAGCTCTACTAATTTCAACCGTATATAGATCTAAAATTTTTGGATCACCTTTGATCAATAAGTCAGCGTTTGCTTCTCCGAATTCTTGAGAGAATTTTAAGAATAAGTAGAGTCCATTGTTTCCAAAAAATTCAATTGCTTTTTTGGATGCTCTGATAAACTTATCAGCCCCTAATTTTTCAAGGATATCTAAAATGTGTGAAACGCTATACTCTCCGGAAGCAACTATTTTCCCAAATCCTGGCATCTCGTTGAGACATCGGTCGAAAAGAGTCAACAAATGAGCTTTATTTGCTGGGAATTTTTCCGCGATAGCGCGGAAAGTGAATCCTTCACCGTCTCCTGAATCGACCTCAACAATAGTAATTTTAAAATCAGGATTGTTTTTTGTAATAAGGTCGTGAATGTTTAAATAGGCTGCTATGAAATCTCTAGTTTGAGTGAATTGAGTTTTTAATAAATTTATTAACTGTAATTTAGAACACATTCCCTGGAGAGACCATACAGCACCTGGGACTTCTTCATTTAATTTAGCGACGAGAGCGGCATCTTTCCAGCTTGAGATATACGCATAATTTTCAGGATCAAAACCTTTTTCATAAGCTTGTTGTTTCGCTTTAATGAGCGAAATAGCCCCTTTCTTATCTGTCTGAAGTAATTCTCTAAATCCTTCGTTTTCAATTAATTCTTGATAAGCCTCTACATAACCACGAATATATTGTCCTGCTTTTCGAGGGGTAAGTTTTGAAATTGAGGCTGGGTCAAACAATCCTTGATTAGAAACTTCATGAATGGCTTCGTCTAGTCCATCTTCAAAAAAATGTTTTGCATATTCTGGATACTCTCTGACGTAATCCAGGAATTGCTCGCCTATGATAGGATCATTGGCAAGTCGCTCAAATCTCTCCCCATATTCTGCCTTAAACTCACCAACTACATACCGATTAAGCGCTTTTGGTTGTGGCTGTTCAGAAGACGGCAATAATCTTGAAGGGTTTGTTTGAGTTGTTGGACGCTCTGCGGGTGGTAGTGCCAAATGTGGGATATCTCCATCTCTTAACCTTGGCTCAGCAGGGGATTTGGGGGGCTTTTGTTTCTGAGGTTCCGCCGTTACCGCTTTGGAATCACCCTCTCTTTTCTTTTCGCCTTCTTGCTTTTCCTCCCCTGTTTCTCCCTGAAACCCTTGAGCGCCCTCTTCTTGTCCTTCTTCACTTTTATCATCTTCAGACTCATCTGAATCTCTTGCTCTCCCGGCTTCTTCCTGAGCCCCTAATCCGCCCGCATTCTCCGAAACTCCCCCCACAAACGGCGCAACCCTTTCTGCCCTTGCTTGACTAATCCCTTGAATCAACGCAGCGACCGAATTTAACGGAATCGCTCTGCGAACGTATCCAAACCTGGTTGGCACTGAATCATCGCCAGTCGAACTTTCTCGATGAGAAAATCGAGTCCCCTTCAGGTGCGGAATCGCCTCGCGAAATTCGGCGATCGCCTTTGCTTTTTCCTCATAAGCTTTTTCATCACCTCGCAGCGCCTCGAGTTCCTCGATCGAACCGCGGATGAAATCACGCAAAAGTGCCTCTTTTTTATCGGTGGGGAGATTCTCTTCTTGGAAAGCAAATGCGGAGATCTCTTTCAAATCGGTCGCCAAGGAGAGAACATGATGTCTCCATTGTTCGAGAAAAGAACCCAACTGATCGGATAAAGCAGGAACCGCAAAAACCGCCTCGAGCAGCCATCGATCTCGAAGCGTTCTCAATTCAGCACTCGCCGTCGCTGCATCGCCAAAGAGCCGCTGAAAAGCACCGTCCACCGTCGTCAAAATCTGCGGAATCGCCGCTTCGAGGGTCTTCAAATCGAGACCTTTGTAAAACACCATTCGCACTAGTGCTTCTCTCGCCCTGATTCTCGTCTCGTCCTGTAAATCGAGAGACTCGAGCATTCGATCAATATCAACGAGAGAGGTATCTGCCCTTAACTCCGTCGTCGCTACAATTTGACGAACATCGATCTCTAAACCTTCGTAAGGATCTTTTAATTCAACCCCCGCTTTTCGAACCGCCTCGATTTTCTCGTCTCTCGCTTTTTCGACGGCATCATACACAGCTTCTTGGGCCAATCGCCGAACCACCGGATCTCTACTGCGGGATAAAGCTGCCCCCTCGACAAGGATTTTTTGCAAAGTAGGATGAAGATCGGCTGGACGAAAAGCAGTGGGAAAAAGAATGCCGTAAATCCTGATCGGACCTTTCAAAGCCGCGACCGCGATTCCTTTGAGTTCCCCTCCGGTGCAAACCGCCGCTAATTGATAGACCCCCTCCTCGTTGAGGGTGCCGTCGGTGATACTTTGATCGACAGCCTCTTCGAAAGTTTCCTCGACGACTCCCAACCCTTTTTTCTTCAATGCCCCAGGAAGTGCTTTCACTGCGCGAGCTGCCTCTTCGGCCGCTCTTCCTCGAAGGGTCGTCGCGGTCGATCGGGCAATCGCTCTCGCCTCCGCCCCGGCTAAATCTCCTTTCCCCTTCAGCAAGGCCGAAGAAAACATCGAAACCGCCGTCGCAAAACCGCCAAAGGCCCACTCGGCTAAGGTATTCTCTTTGTGATCAATATATTTCTTGTCGTTAAATTGAGCCCATACAAGATTGAACGCGTTATCGAGCGGGGTCAAAGCAAACCCTTTCGCCCCCTGCTTAAACATCTCGGGCACTGCCGCTTCAATATGCCCAGGCATTGCCTTTATTTCATTCTTCGCACCGGCGAGCGTAATCGCAACCCCTTCCGTCACCACCCAAACCGCCCCAGAAACCGCTCGAATCCCGGCAAACGCCGCGTAATCCGCAATGGAAAAATTAAAAATATCACCGGTAATCCCATCCGCAAAAATGTCGAAAGGATCAGAGGATTTGATCGCCGCCTTCGCCGAATCCTGAATCGTGCTCTTCGTTTTCCCCTTCACTGCCGCAACTGCCCCATCCCTCATCGCACGAGCCGTCGCCACAATGCTTTTTCCCGCACCCGCAATCGCCGCTCGGGAAACCCCTGTTTTCAAAACCCCCATTGCAACTACAGCCACCGATTTCATCTTCTTCAACACCGAGGCAAGCCTGGCAAGCGCCGCACCCGGGCCGCCAGCAACCACACCTATCGCAACCGCCTCAATGGAGGATTGGGCAAGATTGATCAACTCTTCGGCGTAACTCATTCGGGCCGCCTGCCGTGCCTGGTAAAGAACATGGTTTTTATCGTTTAAGGCTAAATGTAGCTGCTTCTGGTCTCGATCCAAATCGTTCCAATTCGTAATCTTCGCTCTTTCGAGTATTTCTTTCTCAAGCTCTTGAATTCCATTTTTAATGTCAACTTCATCTCCTGATCCAACTAGTTTCGCTGCAGCACTCAATCCCTGTGATAAATAACCAAACTGTCCAAAACTAAACGCCAGCTCCTCCTGCAGCTCTTGCGAGGCGTAATTCGTCGCCCGAATCGACGCGCAGA
>CAZSRQ010000091.1:0-9647 GCA_964609335.1 uncultured Pseudomonadota bacterium | reverse complement strand
CCCCAGAATTTCTCGAAACCCGATCTCTTCAAACCGCCAATCTTTTCCGCGGATCCGCCTCTTCCACCCTGATGGTTGGCTTTTCACAGGGTGTTGCAAAAATAAAAGGGGGAGGATTTATTGTTCAGCAGCTGTTCCAGGATCTCGCCGTTCTCTGTTCGCAAGATCTTTCCGCCTGCCTGGGATTCAGCGAAATGCAAACAGGTGGGATTTACACCCGACTGCTTTATGCGCAGATGAGCTCTTGCCAGATGCAGGTGGGGGCGGGTGTGGTGCATATGACCTGTCATGAGATTACGAGGATGAATGCACAGATCAGTCTGGCGGAGTCTTTGGGCAAAGCTCCGATCCGAACCGAGATTCCGCACGGATGGTTGCAATCCGCTCGAAATTTTTTCTCCACTCCACATCCGGAAGCGGTTACTCCCGAGGGAATACGACTCTCTTTATCCGAATCAAATTCCCAACAACCCTGGAGAGAAAAGGGATTTTATTCATTGAAAATGGCCACTTTAAATGCAGAATCCCGGGATGCTGTTTCCAGCGGAATTCCCCGACTTTATGAAGCGAGAAGAGTTCTTGAAAAAGCCCGAAAAATGCCGATCGATCGACAGGCAACCCGCGAAATAGAAAAGGCTCTGAAAAGAAGAGAGGCGATTGCTTCAGATATTTGGAAAACCAATGAGGGAGCAGAAATTCATGATAATCTTTTTAGAAACTGGGAAGCGGTTCGAACAGCCTTGGAATCACGTCCTGCCTTCACCTCTCATTTGGAATTGGTCGATTCAATGGAACAGCTTCTGACGCGATTCAGGAGCGAGGATTTTCACTCGATCGACCCTGTTCAAAGAAAGGAAATCACCAGAATTCTGGAGTCACGTTTGGGACAGCTGCTGATCGCCTCCGCACGACAGGCCATGGGAGAACCACCGGTCCCTTCCGAACAGCTCCTGATTCAAGAACTCGATGCCGCTTTTCGCAATACCGATGTCCTGAAAACAGCCCAAGATCAGTTGGTGAAACGATTCCTGGGAGATCAGACTCTTTCCAAAGAGGAGACAGCTTCATTGATTCACGAGGAAAAAATCCGCGAAGAAACACGCCGATCAATTTATCTTCTCCCAGGACATGGCCGTGGAATCATCGACTCCATTCAACAAGCAGCACAAGATCAGGCAATTCAAATGCAAAGGGCGGCAACTGGCATCCTGAAAGGCCCCACCAGCAAATGGACCTCAGCCAGAATTATTGGCCGGTTTCTGGCAAGCTCAACCATGGTCTTGAGCGCCATTGGTGTCGTCGATCTCATCACCCGAAAACATTTCCATCTTTATGATCGCTTCTCTCCCATCGCTGCCAGATATGTCATGGAGCCGACCGGATGGCGTCCGATTTTTTCACCCGAATCGATTCGAACGATTGAAGAGTTTCGCATCCGGGCATTTCGGGAAAAGCGCCCCAAAATGATCATTGCCAAACATGCCAGTCTTCTGGATATCGCCGTTTTAACCGCCATTTTTTCAGAGGGAAGATTTCTCGCCAAAGAAGAGCTGAAATGGGTTCCACCTGTTGCCTCCATTATCTATGCGGGAGGTCATTTTCTCGTGAATCGAGGAAGTCCCAAAAAAGCAATCAAACAGATGAGAGAAGCGGCAGACAGAATGATCAAGGACGGAATCGCGATGATTATCTTTCCGGAAGGAACCCGAAGCGAAATGTTAAGAGATGAAATCAAAAAAGGATTTGCCCACACCATGACCGACATTAATGCCATCGGCCTGGTTGTGACGCACAACGGTTTGGGAAGAATACAACCGGCTGAGCGGGGATTATTGGAGGGTGCCGGACTCAATCAACTGGTTCCATTTCGGGTGGGGGAATTGGATCCCAACCTCCTTGCCGGAAAAGGTAAAAAAGAAAAAATCGAAAGGATTCATCAGGAAGGCTCCTGGATGATGCAAGAAGACTTCATCGCCACTTTCAAGGATCTTCAAAGATTGGCCGAGCAGGGAAACCAGATGGCTGCCATTCAATTGGCCGAGTTGATGAATCCTCCCAGAGAAGCGCGTCGATTGGTCGATGAAGGGAAAACAGAGGAAGCAGAACGATTGGCAAAACGCCATAAAACAAGCGTAAACCGGCTGTTGTGGATTCACTCTTCGGTGGTATTTGGATGCTGAATGGACAGGCTACGCTTCATTCATCCTACTTTCGGGGAGGGGAATCGAGAGACTCTCTTGAAAATCCGGACTCTTTTCTCAATTTTTGGATCATCGCCCGAATATTCGAGGCGGGGGAAGAAGTGACAAACGGCGCTCTTCTTCCAGAGGCAGCCATTTCAAGCTCTATCGGCGAGGGAAAGCGGGGAATATTCCACTGCCTGACAAAAAGAGGGAGAGTCATATGCATCCAGTCGGTCACTTCAAACAGGGTCGTGTACTGTTCCAAAAGAGATTCATCCGGATTGTAAAGTGAATAGACCAGAAATCGGTCATAGTAGGCGCCACTGCTTCGGGTCAGGATACGATGGATCTCTTTCATTTGATGAAACGCCTGAGTCAGATCGGCTCTCACTTTCTCGCTTTCCGGATCGTCAAACTGAAAAGAGGGGGAGAACAGATGCGGAAGAGCGCAGATTTCCTCCAGCTGCCGGATGTTTTCCCGGATATTTTTGTAACGCTCCCGAAACATCGAAACAAACGCAACCGCCATCCAATCGGGGCGCTCTGTAAAAAACTGGTAACTGTTTTCAACCGAAGGGGGAAAAGCCGACTCTCCCGATAATCGATTCAACCGTTGCAACATCAGAAATCTCAACGGATCGGATGGAATCATCTGATACCCTTCGAGATCGAGCAGTTGGGAAAGATAAAAAGGGCGAAAAAAATTCCCGGCGCCAACTCTTTCCTGCATCCATCGAGGAATCGCCATCGCCAGCAGATCATTCAACGACTCTTCTTTTTCAAGAGAAGAGACAAAAGTGAGAAAGGGGATAATATCCTGATGCGAAAACAAAAAGGCGATCATCGACTCGATCGACTGCAGTCCTGCTTCGTCAGGAACCGATTTCGAAGAGCCGTTTTGGGGAGAAGTCAATCGTCTCAAGCGGTAGGCCAAGAGCTCCCCCCTGAGCATCGGGGAGTGAAGAAGATGTTCCAAAAGATTTCTTCGGACAATCGGAATCTGGAGCAACTCTTTCAAGAATATTTTTCGAAGAGGGAGATCGTCGCGAACCGTTTGGATCGAAAAACGGAACTTTCCGTTTTGTCGGGCGATTTTTTTTAGAAGATGGGAAGGGATATTTTTTCCAATCTCCCCCTCCAACCTGCCAATTCCCTGGATGGCAAGCTCAAACAATCGCTCAGCCCCTAGAGCAGCTTCAGTAAAGACGACGATTTCTTCCGGAGTAAAATTCTCGATTCCCCACTCTACCCATTTTTGCTGATATTCTTCCGGATCCAAAAATCGCGGAATCTTGAGAGAATCGATCCAGTCGATTTTTTCAGCGTGCCACAGCAAAGAATCTTCTTTCCGGAGAATACGGGGAAAAGGGCGATCTTCTTTTTCCCTGCTGGAGCTACCTATATCAGTTCCCTGATCCTCCTTTTGGGAACTCATTTGGAGATCGAGCGGAGAAAAACCTTTTGTGAGCAAAAAAATTTTCTGAAACTCCTCGAGTAAAATCTGGGCATGCGATTTCAATTTTCCGGTGGCGGGATCGAGAAAAGAAAAAAACCTTTTCACCACCGGATTTTCCTCGATCGCTCTCAACCGCAATCTCGCTCTCGCAGAAAAGGGGAGATTCAATTGAAACAGGTTGTTCCTTCGCGGTTGAACAGCGGCCAAAACACCGACCGCTTTTTCAAAATCAATCGCCAGCTGACCGAGAAAAACTCCAACCCCCTGTCTCATCGTGGCAAACGTCGTTCTGTTTTGGACAATTTGGGAACAGCCTGCGGCCGAAAAACCGGCACTCTCCCCTCGGTTCTTGCCCGGAAACCGAATCAGTTCCCCCTTCGGCACATTCAAACAGGCAGGGGAAGATGAAAAAAAACGGTAACCTTGCAATCCGAGAGTCAAGAGAGACAAACCTCCGATCAACATTCCCCCCAGCAGATTCGCAGCCCCTTCCGATTTTTCATCTGGATGTCTGGAAGAAAAACATTGATTCATTCCAAGGAAAAAAATTCTTGCCCCACCGTATAAACTGAGAAGCCCCAATCCAAACAGGAGGGGAGATTTTACGAAAGACGGTAAATAATGAACCAGTCTCATTCCCATAAACAATCCCTTCGAATATCCGCTGCTCAAATCGGGGATAAAAAGCTCTGCCAATCTCTCGGCGAAGGTTCCCCGATGAAGATCAACTCCGTGGGAATAAAAATCTTCCACCCTTTTTAATTCGGCTCCCTGAAGCTCACTCTGAAAAATCGAAGGAAGAATATTTTCGGGAGTCATTCTGGATTTGGGTTGGAAGAAATAACAGGAAAAAGCGGACTCGGAAGATTGATATTGCCGATAAAGCTCACTCTCAAAATCTTTCTTGAGAGAATGATCATGAACCTGTTTTGCAACCTGCATCACGGTTTCTTCGCTGGTTCCGCATTGATACCAGGTTGCCTGCAAAAGCCTTTTTGCCAGATCGGCAACGGAAATTCCCCCCATGGAAACTTTCCCCTCTCATTTTTAGAATTTCAGGATGGATCAGCGATACCCTACATCATTCAGCCGCCAATCAAAACCTGAAAACTGAAGTTTCGTCGAAAGTGGAAGTGGAACAATCCATTTCCGGATAAAATCAAAGTTCGAAACCGCCCATCACTCAAAAGATTCATCAAACCAGAGAAAAAGAGGAGAGACATAAGTAACTGATAAATTTAAGATTGTGCGGATTTTTGCAAAGTTAGAAATAAAACTAAAAACAACCTCAATCGGACAGTAAATTTGTAACCCATTGAATAATAAAGATTATTGTTTTTTGTTAGGTAACTAACAATCTTCATCAAAAAAACCAGGAAACACAATACAGTAAGGCGTTCTAGGGCGATTACTTTTTTTTAACTGTCGGATTTAGGACAAGAAAATACACAACTTGTAACATAGAAATCCGATAAATATAAGGTGTCGCTAGTTCAGGATTTTGTTTCGAATCAGGATTAACATAATCCTCCAAAATAAAATTATAAAATTATTAATAAAGGAGATTCAAAATGGCTGGTCCTTCCAAAGTTCCTCAAGTGTGCACTGAAGCTAATTCAAGCAATGTTTGCGATTTATCCAGTTTAACTCAAAGCAAAGAGCTTACTGTTAAATTAAATGATAAAGTCTGTTCAGTTCAAGGAAGCGCCTATCAATGCGGCGACACAGCTCTCCCCAAAAAATTTTCTCCTGGCTTCACTCCAGCTCGTTTAACCGTTTTCAAAGGAAATAAAATCATTGAATCCGCTCAGGTCTATCTTCCCAAGCCAACCTTAAGAGCGAAAGGAAAAATTTTAGAATCAGAATTAGAAAATGAGTTAAACACTCTTAAAGGGAATTCAAGCAAATCGACCATCCAGTTGGGTGGAAATACTTATTCCTTAACGGGAAGCGATTCAGTCGCCGCTATTAACAATCTCCTTGCTCAAGAAGGTTCAGCCATGCGCCTTTTGGTAGGAGCTGATCTAAGTGGAAGAAAAATCATCGCCTATGGAGAAGCACAACGGGAAGAGCTCACTGTTTATAATGGAAAAACAGTAAGAGTTGTGACTTTTGGCAAATTGAAAATTAGCGATTCTGTTCCCATCACTACTCAAGCTTTTAATGATCAAGAATCAATGGTTGCGATTTTTAGCAATAACTCATCTCAACTAATGAGTGATCGTAAAGATCACCCAACGTACAGCAAACATTACAAATTCGCTGTTCATCAACAAGTTTATCGAGAATTCTTCGGACCGATGGGAGGAATTGCAAATCCGGCAAATCTCGCTTTGTTTAATGAGTTAGTCGGAAAACATGAAAGAAGACACTTCGCCTTTCAAGCAAAATATGGGCACGAACCAGCCTCGCTCGCAATTGATCTTAAATCACAAGAACTTCCTCTTTTAATGGAAAGCCATGCGGACTTGGGAGTTTTAGAACATCTTTTATCTCTTTCTGCATCGAATCCTGAAGAAGCGAAAAGAGGGTTGATTGCTTGGAGTGTCTATCGCGGTGGGAGAACGAGTGATGTTAGTTCAATCGCTAATGAATTAAATTCAAATCTGATGCTCTCAGCAATGGAAGTTAAACAAGGAAAAATTGTAGTCAACTGGGAAAAGCTCCGGACAAATACCTCTTCTTTCAAGCAGCTTCTTGAAAAAGAAATATTTGATGATTTAGATTATCATATTCAAGTTGGAATGCTCGCTCAAATGCGTGAACCTCAATATCATGCAAACCTATCTACTCCTATTGATGAAGTGAGAAGGAAATATAAAGCTCTCAAAGATGCCCTGATAGATGGAGTAAAAAGACAAAAGCCTGCATTAAGCCAAGAGGTGGTAAAAAGAGATGTTGCAGGGAGAATATCTGAACAGTTGCAAAGGTACTCTGCCTTATTTTTAGAGGGTGTTGTACAATACCAATCATCCATTGATCAATGGATGATTTACCAACTAAAGCTAACGAAACAACAAGCTCCGTTTCGTGTTTCCTATTAGGGTGTGTCCTCATTTCGAGCTAAGTGCTTGAAAAATAAGAATTCTAATTTTTTTGAAAATCCTTATTTTTCGCTTGGTTAGACGAAATGAGGACACGCCCTAGTTAAACTTTTTAATATCATCGATTATTTTCTTCTTCGGCTCCATCGCCGCCTTCAACTGCCCGCAAGCGCCCAAAATATCCCGCCCACGGCTTGCGCGAATATTCGTCTGGTATCCCGCTTTCAGCAGATAATCTTGCAGTATCCGCATTTGCTGATCAGATGGGCGTTTGAACTCACTCCCCGGAAATTCATTGAACGGAATCAGGTTGATTTTGCATGGAATTCCATTGAGCAGTTTTTTCATCCGCTTTGCATCTTCCAAAGAATCATTCAGATCGGCGAGGGTGACATATTCAAAAGTGATTCGATCGCGATTCGGAAGAGGATAATGGCGACACCCCTCCATCAACACTTCGAGCGGATATCGTTTGTTCACCGGAACCAGAAAATCACGAAGTTCATTCGTCGTGGCGGATAGTGAAATCGCCAGCTTCACATTAGACTTCGCTCCGAACTCGAGCATTTGGGGAACCAGTCCGCAGGTGGAAACAGTCACCTTATGGCGCGATAACCCGAGACCAATATCATTCGTCATGATTTCAAGTGCCGGCAAAACCGCCGGCAGATTCTGCATCGGCTCTCCCATCCCCATAAACACGATATTTGTGAGCCTTTCCCCCTCGCGAAGATGTCGCCGAACGAGCATCACCTGCTCAAGAATTTCAAATTGGGTGAGATTTCTTTTGATTCCCATCAGACCGGTCAAACAGTATCGGCACGACATCGCGCAGCCGACCTGTGAGGAGATACAGAGGGTGATTCGATTTTCGGAAGGGATCAGCACCGACTCAATCGTTTCGTGATCGTGCAATCGGATCAGATATTTTCTCGTTCCATCGGAGGAAATTTGCTCGGATTCAAACTGAAGCCGTTCAATGAAAAAAACTTTGGACAAATTTTCCCGAAGATTTTTCGCCAGATTGGTCATCTGGGAAAAGTCGGCGGCATCTTTCTGGTAAAGCCATTGAATGACCTGCTGAAGTCGATACTTTTCAATCTCCATCTCTTTGAGACGAGAGGAGAGTTCGGGCAAAGGCAACGATTTGATATTTTCTTGGGACATAAGCGGAAGGAATATCCAGATTCGAAGAGAAGTTGTCAACCCTAACGGAAGAAGATTCGATTTTCACTGATCCTCTCCTGACGAACCGAAAATCGTCTCAG
Organism: uncultured Pseudomonadota bacterium; assembly: GCA_964609335.1. Classification (GTDB taxonomy): domain Bacteria; phylum UBA10199; class UBA10199; order JADFYH01; family JADFYH01; genus CAZSRQ01. The sequence continues at coordinate 1,696 of CAZSRQ010000091.1, read as the reverse complement.
CTGTGCCTTTGAGTCTGCTGACTGAGATCGATTGACTTCCCACTTCAAGTTCAAGTTTTACTATAAAATATTTATCAATATTAAGCCCTTGGCATCTAGCCGTAGACAAAAGTCACCAGCTCAGGTTACACTGAAAAATAGACAGAAATAATGGCAGACAAACAGGGAAACTCTTGCACTTTAAACAGGTGAGATATGCCGATTTTTCGTTATCTTTGTAAAAAATGTAAAAAACAGTTCGATGTTTTTCAACGGATTACTGACAATCCCTTAAAAAACTGCAGTTTTTGCAAAGGAAAAGTCAGTCGTTTACCAAATGAATCATCGGAATCTGCCAAAGCGATTTATACCTCTTTTTTGGAATCGACTTATAAAAAGGAAAGTAATCGATGAAACAGTCAAGGCAAGTAATCAGTCCTTAGCTGGCAGCTGATTGCTCTTTTTACATGACAAACCGAATCGAAAAAATAAAATCATCGGAGTCCTGGAAGTTGGAAGAAACGCAAAATGCGAAAAAGGACAAACGGGACCAATCTTCGGAGGGAGAAAAGCAGAAAGAAGGGCAATCTTCTTTTGAAGAAAAGATTGATATCGGCCGTCTTATCACCAAGGCAACTGGAAAACTGGAAACCCTCTCCGTTTCAACCGGAGAAATAAAAAGCATCCAGTTCAAATCACTTTCGACTTCCCGGGAACAGGTCACGGTAGAAACCAGAATCGTATTAAAAAACGGGGAGGCAAAAGAACCTGCGCTGATCGCTGTCCCCCGAACGGAAGGGTTAAAACTGATTCATTGTAAAACCGGTGAATCTATTCCGTTCGAGTTTTTTACCAAAGAACCTTCCCTGAAATTTTCGACCCCTTTTCATCCCCAGACAAGCACCGAAAAAAACGCGATCGAAAAAGAATCTTTTGATGCAGAGGTCACCCTCAAACGACCTCTGCACGAAAATAAAATGCTGGATAAGTTTAAATCTTTGATAAATATTCAAACTGTCTTATATGCTCTGATTTCGTTGTCATTATTCCTTTTTATTTATTTGGTTTACCGGATTTTTTAAGTAAAAATTTATGAACGATTTTCAACCCAAACCATTTGGAAAATTCTTTTTGATTGAAAAACTCGCCATGGGGGGAATGGCGGAGATTTACAAGGCGAAAACCTTTGGGGTTGACGGTTTTGAAAAGCTGCTCGCCATCAAACGAATTCTTCCGCACTGCTCGACCGACAAAGAATTTATCGGAATGCTGATTGACGAAGCCAAGCTTTCCGTTTTGCTTTCCCACACCAATATTGCCCAGGTATTCGATCTCGGAAAAGTCGGAGAAGATTATTTCATCTCGATGGAATTCGTCGACGGAGTCAATCTCCGAGAAGTGATGAACCGATGCAAAGAATTTAACGAACCTTTGCCGGAAGAAATCTCCGTTTATATTGTCAGCGAAATTTGCAAAGGGCTCGACTACGCCCATTCGAAAAAAGATCTGGATGGGAATCCGCTTCAGATTGTCCACCGCGACATTTCCCCCCAAAACATGTTGATCAGCTACGAAGGGGAAGTGAAAATCGTCGACTTCGGAATTGCCAAGGCGGCAATGAATATTTCCCAAACCGTTGCCGGAATTCTCAAGGGAAAAATCACCTATATGTCTCCCGAGCAGGCGCTCGGAAAACCGGTCGATTACAAAACCGATA
>CAZSRQ010000090.1:0-9654 GCA_964609335.1 uncultured Pseudomonadota bacterium | reverse complement strand
CAGAAAATCAAGACAAGCGAGCTGAATCATTTTGTCAAAACCGTCGAGATCGATGGGTTTGGAGACAAACTGATTGAGAGACTTTATGCCGAAGGTTATGTGGAAGATGCAGCCGACTTTTACACCCTCACCCAAGATGATCTTCTTACCATTGAGAGGATGGGAGAGAAACTAGCCAGCAAACTGATCGGCAATATTCAATCAAAGCGAGAAATTCCGCTCGATCTATTTTTACAATCGCTTGGAATTCGAGAGCTGGCAAAACATTCCTCAAAGATTTTGGTGAAAGAGTTCGGATCACTTAAAAATATATTGCAAGTGACCGAAGAAGAGCTTTCATCGATTCATACGATAGGGCCGGTCATCGCCCGAGAAGTGGTAGAAGGTTTTCAAAAGAAAAAAGAATTGATTCAGAAACTTTTAAAAGAGGTTCATCCCATCGAAAGTATCACCTTAAAAGAAGGGGTTTTATCCGGAAAAACCTTTCTTTTCACCGGAAAGATGGCATCGATGGAACGAAGCGAGGCCGAGAAAAAAGTCGAGGAGCTTGGAGGGGAAATCAGCTCTGGAGTGACGAAAGATTTGGATTATCTGGTGATCGGATCAGAGGGTTATAAAAATCGGGAGAAAGGGAATAAGTGGATCAAGGCAGAAAAGCTGATGGAAAAGGGAGAAAAAGTTCAGATTATTTCGGAGGAAGAGTTCCTAAAAATGGCTAATATAAATAGTCTTGATTTAGACTATAATTAAGACTATTATATTAACTATGAATAAAGACTTTAATGACCTTCTCAGCATACAATTTCTGCCACTTTCGGAAGTGAAAGCGAAGCTTTCCGAGCTGGTTAATACGGCTCTCATTGAATCCAAACGGGTCGGAATCACTACCAATGGCCGTCCCACCGCTGTACTAATCTCCTATTCTGATTTTCTATCTCTCTTAAAACTCATCTCAGAAAACAGTTCTTCTCAAGCCGATTTAAAACCGATCGATTTCAAAGAATGGGAAAAACAGAAAAAAGATCGAACAATCGTGAGAGATTCGATTTTCAATCTTTTTGATCTAAAAACCCTCTCTCGTAAGGGGCAAAAAACCTACAAAAGGGATACCGTCCGTGAATTCGATCGATGATCTGAAAAAAAAGCTTATTCAAGCGGCTCAAATCAAGCAACCTTATAAAAGATCTGCCTTGATTGCTGCTGTAATTGCCAAAGCACTTCGGGAAATCGGCCAAGACCCTATTCTCGTCGGCGGTACAGCGGTTGAATTTTATACTCAAGGGGGATATTCAACCGCTGACATCGATATGCTCTCCGAAGGAGGGCCAGAGCTAGCCCACCAGATGATCGAGCTCGGTTTTAAAAAACTTGGGAAAGATTTCATCCATGAAAAACTGAAAATCTACATCGAATTTCCCGGGCGTTCGCTTGGGGTGATGGAGCGATTTCGACGGGTTAAAATAGAAGAAATGGAATTTAAAATCATCTCTGTGGAAGACCTGATCGTTGACCGACTTGCCGCTTTTAAGTTTTGGAAATCCGCCATCGATGGAATCAATGTTCTACTGCTTTTAGAAATGGAGGATTTGGATGAAAAACATCTTGAGCAGCGAGCTCAAACAGAAGATGTGCTGGACGCTTTAGAAGCCCTGAAAAAATTAAGAGAAGAAGTGGTTCGAAAAAAATTATCCAGAGAGAAAGCGAATCAATTGCTAAAAAAAGTAATGAAAAATTTAAAATAATTTTGATTTGTTTTTTTGAAATTATCCACCCAAAGGTTTAAAAAAAGTAATCACCGGAGAAAAAATCCATCCACTTTGGGTAATCACCTCGATGATCGGATTTTTCATTTCAGAAAGCAAAAAACGGTAGTGATATACAGGACTCACGCTCCATTTCCCCTCTTGATAAAAAAGACCGAGCGCGGCGCCTCTCTCATATTGGAAAAAATTGATTCCGCGAAAAAATGAAAAACTGAAACCGGCTGTTCCAAGGCCATGAGACCAGGAGATTCTTTTTTCCCGATCCTGAACGCGAACTTTATATTCTTGGGGATCAAGCTTCAAACAGATCTGATGAAAAATTTTCAATCCCCCCTGCTCCAGAATAGTTGCCCACTTTGCATCGGCGATTTTCCATTCGGCAATCAGCATTCCCCTTTTTCCTTCCCGGATATGAAAAGGGATATCCATGGCATTGATCTCAAACAATCTTTTTTTCAGAAGTTCTCCAGAAATCGGAACGTGAGAGGCGAAAGGGAAAATTCGTGCCGCCCAGCTCCCGATCCGGAATAAAAAGAAACCGTAGAGCAGGGTGTAAACTCCCACTCCGACCAGGATGCCGGTCAAATGATGATCAAAGGCCTCGGATAATGCAGTGGGATAAGCGCTTTTAATCAGCCAGCCGATCCCGTTGGGGAGAAGGATTGCCAGAAAAGCGAAAACGAAAAAGAGAACAATTCGAAGAACGGATGATTTCATTGTCCCTCCCGATTTAAGCGGCTGAGATGTCAAGCATCCGCTTCAGGGGAGTATAAGCTTTTTGACGCAAATCTTCATTCATTTTAATTTCGGGGGATTCATTCTTCATGCAAGCAAGCAGCTTCTCAAGAGTATTCAACCGCATATAGGGGCATTCATTACAGACGCAGCCTGAATCGTTCGGACCTTCAATAAAAATTTTCGTTGGAGAAGCCTTGTGCATCTGATGGATAATTCCCGATTCGGTCAAAACAATGAATTTGTTCACGGCGGTTTTTACCGTGTAGTCAAGAAGTGCCTTGGTCGATCCGACGAAATCAGCCTCTTTTAAAATAAAATCCTCGCATTCAGGATGGGCAATCACTTGCGCGTCGGGATGTTCCAGTTTCAACGCCAGAAGTTTTTTCAAATTAAAGGTTTCATGAACAATACAAACCCCCTGCCACAAAACCATTTGACGACCGGTTTTTTTCATCAAGTAACTTCCGAGATGGCGATCGGGGCCAAAAAGAATTTCGCGATTGGAAGGAATGGAATCAATGATTTTAGGGGCATTGCTGGAAGTACAGATCACATCGGATAATGCCTTAATCTCGGGGCTTGAATTGATATACATCACCACATAAGGATGATTCAGCTTTGACTTGAAATATTGAAATGCCGCCGGAGTACAGCTGTCGGCCAAAGAGCATCCAGCCTCAAGATCCGGGAGAAGAACCTTTTTGGATGGATTCACAATTTTCGCCGTTTCGGCCATAAATCTTACCCCGCAAAAAACAATCGTATCGGCCTCTGTTTTTTCACAGTATTGCGCCAATGCAAGCGAATCTCCGACACAATCGGCCAGGTCCTGGATCTCCCCGTCTTGATAATAATGGGCAACAATCGTCGCATTTAACCTTTTTTTCTCTTTCAGAATTTCATCGTTGATATTCATAAGAGCGATAGATAGAACTATTCTTTAATGTTGTAAAGTGGAGCGAAGATTTCGTGAAAATTCGAAAAAACAGACTGAAAAAGTTGAATCCGCTTAAAAGTTCTTTTGAAAAACTTTATCGAACGTATTCATTTGAATATCTCACAACCGACCCACTCTGGTTTGTCCACCAATACAAAAAAGTATGCGATCAGGAAATAGTCGCCTTTATTGCCTCAGCGGTTGCCTATGGAAATGTGAAGCAGATTTTCAAGACGCTTCATCTTCTATTCAAGGAACTCGGATCTTCGCCGGCAGAATTTATCCAAAATTATTCACCTGAAAAACAGCCGAATTTGTTTGAAGGGATTTATCACCGATTTCATGCTCCGGAAGATTTTAGAATTCTTATTTTCCTTCTCTCCCGCATTTATCAAAAAGAAAATTCTTTAAAAATTTCCTTTCAAAAACATTTTCAGCCGGAAAATGAAAACATTGCCGTTTCTCTTTCAAAATGGATTTCAGAAATTCTCTCTGAAAAACCGGTTCCATTTTATCCAGACGGCACTCTTCCGAGCCATGCCCCTGTCCGGTTTTTCTTCTCCTCTCCGGAAAACGGCTCCAGTTGCAAAAGAATGAATCTTTTTTTGAGGTGGATGGTTCGAAAAGACAAAATCGATCTCGGGTTGTGGGATTTCATCAAACCGTCGAAACTCATGATTCCACTCGATACGCACATCTTCAAAATCAGCCGACTTTTGGGATTGACCGCCAGAAACAGCGCCAACTGGAAAACAGTCGAAGAAATTACAAACCAATTAAAAATACTTGATCCTTTTGATCCAATCAAATATGACTTCGCTCTAACCCGATTGGGGATTTTAAAAATCCCTTTTCCAAAAAACAAGATTTCAGCTAGTCACCTGTTGGCCGAAATCGCTGATTCTGCGGGAGTAACTCAGTGGTAGAGTGCAACCTTGCCAAGGTTGAGGTCGCGGGTTCGAATCCCGTCTCCCGCTCATTCAAAACCCCAGTCGATTTGACTGGGGTTTTCTTTAGAAATTAACATTCACTCCCAACCGAACCTTGTTTTTAAAGAAAACCCCAAATCTCGTAGAAGGGGTGACTGAATAACTGGTCATATTCGACATTCCCCTCAAACTATCATTAAAAGAGCCCTCCCCTCCAAAATCGGAAAAATAGCTCTTTCTTGGAAAAAGGGGAAGTGGAGTCGGTTGAAACCTGTGTTTTTCGACGATCTGCAATGGATCCGGTTGATAGTTTAAGTTCGGGATCGAGGCAGCGGCAAATCGGGAGCTGCAAAGGGAAATCAGCAGAATGAAAAAAGCCACCTCCCAAAACGAAAATCTTACGATTCTTTCTGAAAGAGTTTTCACCATTTGACTCCACCGCCTTTCTGGCCTCGGTTACTGATATTCACTTTTGATATTGGGCTTTCAATAGAGTTATCGTGCAGAAAGATGGGAGAGTTTCTAACGCAAAGCGATAAAAAAAACTGTGAAATGTAGGTTTAATCAATGTTTGCGAAGGATTAGAAGAAGAGATAAATATTTGTAAAGCAGCAACCCTGAAAGTTAAAAGCTGATAGAAAAGAGCTAAAGTGCTCTCCAGGATTCAAGGAAAAACTCTCTATTTATCGTTGTATCAGGTTGGTCCCTGGATAGTAATGAAACAGAATCTCATCAAATTTTTTCCCCGACTCTGCCATTCCTTTCGCTCCCCATTGGCAAAGTCCGACCCCATGGCCAAATCCGTGTCCCTTAAAATGAGCTTCCCCGCTTGTCACCTCGACTTCAAACCAGTTGCTTTTCAGCACCCCCCAACCGAGATATTTTCCGAGGATGGAAAGGAGTGGTAAAACCGAAACGGTCAGATTTCTTTTTCCCTCGATGGCGAGAGTGAAAGCTCTTCCATTTTCTTCATGGTCGGCAACTCTCATATTTTGAAGGTTTCCCCTCGGATCGAATCGGGGATCTTTCTTCAACACCTCTTCCAGAATTTTTAGCGGGATGGAACTTTCCCATTTGAAATGCGGCGACAAACTGCAATATTTCTCATCATTCACCCCTTGCAGATAGGATAAAGCTTTCCCACCAAAGACCTTTTGATTCGGACTGGTATGCCCGCCACAGGTCGAATGATAGAGCGCCTCAATCGGCTTAAAATGATCGGCCAAAATGATCCCCTCGGTCTGTTTCAGCACTTCATCAAAACGGTGATAGGCAGGACGGGCTCCCGAATAAACCTGACAATGGGTCAGATCACAAAAGTTGAATCCCTCTTTTTGATGCTTGTCTAAATGTGCCAACGCATAACTTCGGATGGCAACCGCCTGGGCTTTCGATGCCTCCGGCGGAAATTGATCCGATATCTCACTGGTCAAAACCCCTTTCACATATTCTTCCAGCCAAAGCTCTTCGAGCAATATCAGGCTGTTCTTGTTGGAGCGAATCATCAGTTTTCCAACAAATTTTTTATCGAGCCCTCCTGCCGATTTCACGGTCAGAAAACTTCCACGAGGCGAAATGACAACAATCTGACTTACCTCTTGGGCAGAATTTCCCAATCGGATATTCAACCGGTTTTTATCCGCTTTTACCTGGAGTGGGATTTGTGGCGGCCACAACGTTTCTGCCTCTGCTCCCTTTTCAATCACTTTCAATTTTGCAAGCGATCCGGAGATTGCAACCTGATTCAAATCGTATTTGGAAAGAACATGCACGCGAACGAGTTGATCGAGTGAATAGCAGGAAGAAGAGAGAAAGAATGCGGAAAAAAAAAGAAATAAAAAAAGACCAAGGAATGTGAAATGAAAATTCTTCCTGTCATTCCTGCGGAGGGAGGAATCTCCCTGAAGCAATCGAATGCAGGAAATTCTTGCCTTCACAGAGATGACATGGGTCTGTTTACTTTTTCTTTGGATCATTCTTTGTTTCTCCTCTTTCACTCTTTTGAAGGATTCCCTCTTTTTCGGCGATACTAAAAATATAATTCGCAAGCTGCACCGGCTCCCGAAAGCCATGGGCATCTTTCAAAAAGACAAGCAACAGATATCGGGGACTTACCACAGGATAAGCGGCCAAAAACCATCCGTTTGTCTTGTAATTTTTCTGGAGAGAATCTCCGGTTCCTGTTTTCCCCAGAATTTGAATTTTTGTCACGAATGATCGCGAGGCTGTCCCCTCGCTGACGACACGAAGGAGAGCCTGCTCGATCGCAGTGTATTTTTTATCATTGATCTGTTGGAGATATTGATTCCAGAAATTGAAAATTTCCAGTGGAGAAACCTGAAAAAAAGAAAAATCACCAATCGCCAACTGATCGACATGACGATTTAACTCTGATTCATTTTGGAAAAGTTTCGGACTTTCAGAAAAGTGGTAATCCCTTATTTTTTCAAGAAGAGACTTAACTCCGATTTTTAAGGCCAAGTTCGAAAAGAAAAGATTGCACGACAGGCTTAAAGCGTTTGGCAAATCGAGAGTTCCATGTCCCTTTGAATTCCAGCAAAACCTTTTTTGATTGAGAATTTTATCCGATCCTTTGCAACGATAATGAAAATCGACTTTCTTATCTAAGGCAAGTTCCGCAACCATTAATTTCATCAGGGATCCGGGCAAAAATTTTTCATCCAGCAATCGACTGTTTCCAAAGATCATTTTTTCATCCTGATCTTTGTCAAGCCAGAGGATCACTCCATCCCTGCCACGAAGAAACTGATCGGTCTGTTTTTGAACCTCTGGTTGGAAACTTTTGAGGCCAGGATCTGTTTTTGAAAATGCAAAGAATGGAAACAGGAAAAAAACAAGAATAAATAAAAGCAGAATTTTATTCCGGATCAACTTAGGTGGTTTGCAAAGTTTCATTCTTTCGCTGAAACAGTTTGATAAAAAGACAGAAAATAATAAAAACGGCAAAAACAGCTGTCAAAAGCATTAAACGATTCGATCGACTGAAATAAGAGAGTTCTTGAAAAACCGGAATTGAAAAAATCGCAACCGCAAAATTCAAAAACATCACCGGTTGAACAAAATCACTTTCAACCACCCGCAAACCGGTCATATAACCGGAAATCACCAAGCCAAACAAATAGGCTGCAAAAGGGCGAACATGAAGAAAGACCCCTAGCAAAAATGGAAGAAAAATCCCAAACAAAACCAGCTGCCAATAAAAATTCATCGCTTTTTCTTTTTGAATCGCCCCGAAAACCATCGGAGTCAAAATCCCGATAAATAAGGCGACAAAAGTATAGGGATGCGTAATCACGATCCCCAAAGAATCATAGGAGGTTTGGACAAGATAGTATTGAATCACCGCTCGCCCGATCGCCAGAACTGATCCACAGAGAATGGCACGGAAAAAAAACTCTCGAGTCGATTCTGAACGACTCCAGCTTTTGAAGACAAAACCAAAACTGTTCAACAGAACAAATCCATAGCAAAGCCCTCCCCAAACCCCTTTTAGACGAAGGGTGAGAGCGAGCCCTATCGCAACAAAAACAGCCAAAAAAATGGAGGAGATCGAAAAAGACAAATCGAGTGAAAGAACATACCAGATCAGCAAACCAAGCGTGGCACCAATCGGAAAAATAAAAGACTCTTTGAAAGAGAGATGAAACAGAAAATAGGCAATGGCAAAACCGATCAACCCCTGAAATAGTTGAAAGGCAGCAAAAACGAAAGTGGAGAGTCGACTTTCTTCTTTTTTGGAAAAGGAGGAGAGAAGAAAACCGGAAAAAAGTCCTCCAATGCCAAGAATCAGAACCAGAAGATAAGAAGGATAAACCGTTTTAACCGCTTTTGAAAAATAACAGGCAAATCCGAGATTCACCAGATACGTGAATAAAAAAACCAAAAGGTTTTTTTTTGAATTTTCAAGATTCATTTTTTGGAATCTCCTTTCCCCATATTTCAATAATCAGCTGATTCTGTCTTATTTTGGAAACAATCTTGATCGGAAACGGATAACGATTTCTAAACTTCAAGTCGGCAACCGAATAAGCCAAAGTCGCATCGAGCCCTTCCGGAACCGATTTGGGTGGCAACGAATGCGGATATCGCTCCATCAATTCAAGCTTCGCAATTTTCACCGTGTTATATAAGGTAGAAGCAACCTGACAAACTCCCCCACCGGGAGTTTCAACCATCTGTTTTTCCCGAATCGTCCGCTCAGGGAAAAATCCTCTTTCCAACGTATAAGGACCCGACTTCTCATTCAGCGAAAAAGCCTCTCCCGATTTCAAAACCGTCCCGGAAAAACCGGTCACCGCCCGAAGGATATTCTCTTTTCCCGAAACCGTTCGATCGGACAGATCGGTCGCAAAGGCAGCCATTAAAAAATTAAAATGACGATAATGAAAAATAGTGAGAAACAAAAATAGAGAAGTGACGATAACTATCAATGACAAAGCTGATTTTTGTTTCATTCATTCTTTCAACAGATAAAAAAAGTGCGGTTTTTTTGGGGAAATTTTTTAAATTTTGGTCCGGTGAAGCAAATAAAGAGTTTAATGTAAATAAAAAAATATGATAACAAAAAAAAAAAAAATTAACCAAAAAAACCGCACAACAAAAAAAGGAACGGGGACCCGTCTCATCAATTAGCGTCGCGCGCCAAAAAGAAACGGGTTACCCCGCCCTTACCCCCCCGAAGTAATTACTGCACCTCAAGCATCGACTCCGCGGAAACTCCCCGCGTCATGGGCTGATACATCTCATAGCTTGAAGCGGGCATGACATGAAAAGAACCGGCAAGTTCCGGTCGGATCACGTAATCAAAAATATTTTTTCCTTTTTTAAGAGTGGTTGAAAAAAGAGCAATTTTTTCATCCCGAATATTGATTTCTGACAAGTAACTGGTCTCTGCGTCAAACTGAAGATCTTGAATCACTTCAAACCCCGAGGGAAGCGGATCTTCAATCATCAAATAAGAAAGATCTTCGTTACTGGTAATGGTTAGTCTCACCCCGATCAAATCCCCTTTCCGTATTCTAACTTTAAGTGGGGTCGGTTTGTACAGCTTTTTTCCATCGTCTGATTTTTTTTCTTCCGGTTTCAGGATGAAATATTCCCGCTTCACTTCAATTCCGTTGGAAACAGCTGCCAAATTCTCTTCTTGGGTAAAATAGGCAAGATCGGTTTGATAAAAAAGCGGAGAAGCGGTGAGATTTTCAATCCCCAAAATATTTTTTTCCGGAGGGATGAAGAGGGGATTCCAGTTTCTGACAAAATGCGAAGA
>CAZSRQ010000089.1:0-10067 GCA_964609335.1 uncultured Pseudomonadota bacterium | reverse complement strand
GATGACGATGATGCCCTATAATCCCCCCTACTACCCTACTCTCATTGAACAGGCTGGATTTAAAAAGGCGAAGGATCTTTTTGCCTGGTATTATGAGGCAGGTGATCTTCCTGAAGCTCCCCTTCAGATTGCAAACGAGGTCGCGAAATACCCAGGGTTAACGGTTCGCCCAATCAACAAAAAAACTTTTGAAGAAGACATTGAAAAAATCATGCAGGTTTTCAATTCTGCCTGGTCAGGTAACTGGGGATTTGTTCCACTCACTCCCAAAGAATTAAAAAAGACGGCAAAAGAGCTGAAACTTTTCATGGATCCGGAAATGGCATTTCTCGCTGAGGTCAATGGTGATCCTGCCGGAATCTGTCTGGCGGTTCCAAATCTTTACGAGCTGATTCGAGGGCTGAACGGAAAACTTTTCCCCTTCGGCATCTTTAAACTTCTTTGGAGAATCAAAAGAAGAAAATACAAATCTGCTCGATTAATGCTTCTCGGTGTAAAAAAAGAATACAGAGGGAGTATTCTCGGAGGACTCAGTGTTTTGCTCTATATCGAAGTCCACAAACGTGGCCTCAAACAAGGATATGAGTGGGGAGAGCTTTCCTGGACTTTGGAAGACAACGAGAAAATCAATGCCGGCATTGAATTCATGGGTGGCAAAAAATATAAGACTTATCGGATTTACGAAAAACAATGCCAAACATGAATTGACTTCTCTTTCGTTTACGCTACGTTTCTTTCAACATGAAAATCTTTCTCACCGGTGCCTCCGGATTTTTGGGATCCCATATCGCTGAAGCACTCGCGCATCGCGGCGATAAAATATTGGCCATCATCCGCAAAACCAGCCAGATTCATCATTTGAAATCGCTGAATCTCGAATATATCGAAGGATCGATTTCAGACATTCAGCGGCTGAAAAAACATCTCGAAAAATGTGACGTGGTGATTCACTCCGCCGGACTGATCAAAGCGCTGTCCGAAAAAGAGTTTTTTGAAGTGAATGGAGTCGGAACCGAACGTCTTGTGGAGGCGATTCTCCAATGCAAGAACAAACCGAAAAAACTGGTTTATATATCGACGATCGCGGTTCACAATCCATCGATCGATGGGCATGACTTCTCTCTCCCCTCTTCCGGTTGTCATCCCCTGACCGATTATGGAAAAAGCAAGCTGGCGGGGGAAAAAGCATTGCAGAAGCTTCACGGAAAGCTGCAGACCTGTATCCTACGCCCACCGGTTCTTTACGGTCCTCGCGACAAGGAGTTTTTGACATTCTTTAAGGCGGTCGACTGGGGAATCGCCCCTCTTTACGGTTCTGGCAAAAACAGAATCTCTCTCTGTTACGCCACTGACGTGGCGCAAGCGGTCATCGCGCTACTCAAAACCAGACTTTCTTCCGATGAGATTTTCTGCCTCGATGATGGAGTGGTTTATGACTGGAATCAAATCATCCAAACCGTTTCTGAAGTTATGAAGAAAAAAGTATTAAGCCTGCAGATTCCACCTCTCTTGTTTCAAGTAGCGGCAGGATTATCTGAACTTGCCTCAAAATTATCAGGAAGAGCCTTGATTTTCAATCGCGACAAGGTTCTGGAGATGAGTCAACCGAATTGGGTTTGCGGATATCAAAAACTCCACCAAAAAACCGGCTGGAAACCGAAAGTAAAACTGAAAGAGGGAGCTTTGAAAACCCTCCGGTTTTACCAGAAAGAGGGATTGATCCAGTCCTGAACTTTAAGATTCTCAAGTGAAGAGTTGACGGCAAAGGCAGAGACAGCATCTTTTATCGGACAATCCAATAATTCGACCGACCAACCTGAAAACCTTTTCAAACTTTCATTGATTTGCAATTTCATCGAAGATCGGTTTTTCTCCAGGCAAAAATTCACCTCCCTCAAGGGAAAATGCATCCCCTCGCCAATCCCCTTGATGAATGCCTCTTTGCAGGTCCAGAGCTGATAAAAATTTTTCAATCTTTCCGGTTCATTTTTTTGAAGCAGCTCTTTTTTTTCTTCGGGAGAAAAATACTTTTCAATGATTTTTTCTATCGGACGGTTTGGCCGGATAAACTCGATATCGACACCCAGCTCAAGATCTCTGCTGATCGCAACCAGAAAAACATTTTCGGAATGAGAAATATTGAAACATATTTTACCTGAATTATTTTCGCGATGCGGGGAGAAAATCTGCAACTCCGGTTTCCCGAAGGAATTGGATGAAAATGAAATTTTCTCTGGATCTTGATGGAGATATTTTCCAAGAATTTTGCGAAGAATCCCTTTGGATAAAATGAATCTTTCCCGATCTTTCTGGAAATAGAACCGATCGGCTTTTTCGCGTTCTTCCTGATTCAACAGCAAAAAAAGTTTTTCGAACCCAATAGAGATCGAATCGAGCGAAAAATATAAAAAGTGGATTTCCTGGTCGGGTAAAGAAAAGGGATTTGTCATAAACCGGATGACCGTTTCTGGATTTGACAAACCAGGTCAATTTCCCCGGAAATTTTTTTCAGTAAGGCAGCTTTCGATTCATAAAGATAAAAATGATTTCCTGGAAAAATCTCCTTCTTGAAGGATGAACCGGTTTGCAAACTCCAATCATCCAGGGATTCTGGCACGACCTCATCATCCTTTTCTCCTCCACAGACAATCATAGGACAAGTTAAAGGAGCCCCTTCTTCATAAATATAATTTTCAGTCAGACAAAGATCCGCACGAATCGCGGGAAGAAACAATTGCATCAATTCCAAATTTTCCAAAACCTCTTTGGGGGTTCCGCCAAGATCTTTTAATTTTTGAATCAACAACTCATCGGATAACTGATGACTCTGATTAAGCCGATTTCTTTTGCTCCGTTCACTCATCCATTGGGGGGCAGAACAGGCAGACAGAATCAATAAAGAAGGTTGCCGAAGAGGAGAGCGGTTCAATGTCCGGGCAAGCTCAAAGGCAAGCAATGCCCCCAAACTATGTCCAAAAAAGAAAAACGGCTTTTCAGAATTGTTGATGATCAAATTTTTTAAATCTTCAACAAGAGGCTTGAACTCGCAAATAGGAGGTTCTTGGATCCGGGTGCCGGGGCCAGGAAGTTGAATTGCCAAAACTGCCAGATCAGAAGGCAAAAACCGATGCCAATCCCTGAAAGTGGTCGGATTTCCACCCGCATAGGAAAAGCAAAACAGTCTGGCTTCTGCTGTTGGGTTGGGTGAAAACGATTCAAACCAGGAGTTCACTTTCTTCTCCTCCATCGGTTTAGTTTTCGACCACCAGTGGAGAAACATTATCGACAAAAGCGGCGTCATCTTCCTGATTTTCCAGGGAGACAATTTGGATCATTGTGCTCAGATGATGAGTCAGCGAATCGACCGTTGGATACTGCCAAAGCAGACTGGGAGAAAAACTGCATCTTAACCAATCTTCAATTTCACCGGAAAGATTGACTGCATCCTTGGAATCAAGCCCATAGGAGACAAAAGAACGGGTAGTGTCGATTTCGTCCAGCTTGATTCTTAAACGATCTGCCAACTGATTGATGAGCCAACTCTTGATCTCTTTTTCTCCCATCTGTTGCTGTTTTCTGGTCGGTGGAGTCAAAGAGATCACCTCGGCAAGCGTATTTTCTGATTCAGGATTTTCAAACTCTCTTTTCCAGAAAACAACCGATTCAAGCGTACCGTCCAAGAAAGCCTGTTTGCTCGCATATCTCGAAATCTTTCCGCTGGAGGTTTTGGGAACTGTGCCGGTTTTCAGCAATGCAATCGCGTAAACCTGCAATCCATGCTGTTCAGAAACCGCTTTTTGGATGGAGGACAAAACCAGATCCGCCGCTTCGGAGTTGTTCAGCGAGACAGATTTTTCCAATTCATAGGCGACAATCAACTGCTCCTCGGAATTGACTTCAACCGAAAACAACGCGCCACAACCGGTTCTGAGCGCCGAATGGCTCTGCTCGACCGTCAACTCAATATCCTGGGGATAATGATTCTGGCCCCGAATGATAATAAGATCTTTCAAACGGCCGGTCACAAACAGATGATCATTCTTTAAAAATCCCAAATCGCCGGTTCTTAAATAGGGACCGGACTCATTCTCTTCGAGGCGTGCCTGAAAATGATAGTCGGTTTCCTCTTTCTGGTTCCAGTAACCGAGAGAGATACTCGGGCCGGAAACCCAGATCTCCCCTATTTCTCCCTCTTTACAAAGCCTGGGGGAAGCTGGATCGACAATCGCAACATTTTGACCTTTCAAACTTTTTCCACAGGCAACAATCTCTTTGGAAGTGGGCGAATCTTCTTCCAGAAGTTCAAAAGATTTTGCGCAAAGTTTTTCTGTTTTGATCGGTTCCCCTTTTTTACCTCCAGAGACAATCAGGGTCGCT
The DNA here is from genome assembly GCA_964609335.1 of uncultured Pseudomonadota bacterium. Lineage (GTDB taxonomy): Bacteria > UBA10199 > UBA10199 > JADFYH01 > JADFYH01 > CAZSRQ01. The sequence continues at coordinate 5,690 of CAZSRQ010000089.1, read as the reverse complement.
TCTGCCAAACCGTAACAGGGATAAAAGGCACGTTTTTGAAATCCGCATTTTTCAAACTGTTCTGTAAAACGATCTAATGTTTCCGAGCGAATCGGCTCTGCTCCCGTAAACGCGAGCGACCAACTGCTGAGATCAAGGTTTGCAATCTGCTCTTCCGTCACCTTTCGAATGCATAACTCATAGGCAAAGTTCGGTCCGCCGCTGGTAGTCGCTTGATAACGGGTAATCGCCTGCAACCATCGGATTGGCTTTTGTAAAAACGCGAGTGGAGACATCAGAGTACAGGGAAATCCCTTATAGAGAGGTTGTATAATCCCTCCAATCAGCCCCATATCGTGGTAAGGGGGGAGCCAAATCACCCCCTGACTTTTTGAATCATGTTCATAAGCCTCTGCAATCAGGGAAGAGTTATAGATCAGATTTCCATGGGAAAGGAGCACCCCTTTTGGGGTACCGGTTGACCCAGAGGTATATTGAAGAAAAGCAAGGGTATCCGGGGAGATTTTTTGGGGGATCCAGGAGTCAGCCAAACCTTCGTCGAACTGATCGGTTGCAATCCATCGGAGCTTTCCAAGATCAGGAGCCTGCTCAAAAATGGTTTCCGCCATCGATTGAATCGATTCTAGGGTCAGAACACAAGCAGCCTCAGAATCTTTTACGATTGCCTGTAAACGTGGCAATGTGCGTGAAAGACGGGTCGGATCTGGAGGATAGGCCGGAACTGCCACCACTCCGGCATAAAGACACCCAAAAAAAGCGGCAATATATTCAAGCCCTGGAGGGTAAAGCAAAAGAGCCCTCTCCCCCCTTAAATTCAACTGCTGAAGATGGGCGGCAATTCGTCTCGCCTGACTGTCGAGCTGCAAACAGTTGAAGGTCTGTTCTTCATTTTCTCCATCGAGCAGAAAAGTATAAACAGGCAACTCTGGCTGATGAATAGCCCGATGACGACTTAACTCTACCAGGGAAGAAAACTCGGTCATATAACTCCTTAAAAACTAAACGGAGGTCTCTCTCAAGACCTCCGTAAAATTAAGATCGATTCTGGATGATTTTCTTTAAGACTTACTCATAGTTAACAATGCCTTGCGTTTGCCACTTTTTCTCCCCTTCACATATCCGAAAATAGAGCCGGCAAGGAAGGCAACAAAAACGGGAATCCCCATGTAAAGCAGAACCATCTTCGCTTTACCCAAAAAGGACAAGGCCTTAAAACTTTGACAAAATTGCTGCTCGGTTATCGACCCTGCGGGAGAAGCAGTGTTGTTCGAATCCGGCCCCTTGATCACGGTAGGGGCGGTCGTCGAGCTAGGGGCTGTACTGCCATCTGCCGCTGCAATCGTCAATGAGTAAACTGCATCCTCGGCAGGAATACCGATACGCATATCATGATCCCCTACTCGAACATAAACATACCCATCTTTATTCAATTTGACATTTTCAATCCTGATTGCCGAACCTCGGGTAGAAGAATCAGCTGCGGCAAGCTGGATTCCATCCGGATCCATGACCTTGACTTCGAGCTGATTGTTCGTTTGGGGTCTTACCTTGATTTCATAAGCAACATTCGCAGCCGCCTTGAACTTGAATACATCCATCGGATCTGCCTTGCTTAGGTAGTTTTTCTCATAGGTTCCTGGAACGACTTCCAACGCCGTTGCATCATTGTCTCCCGCATCCTGCTGGCTGTTGGCATCAAACTTTGAAACCAGATTCACCTGAAAACGGGTATCTTTATGTTGGGATTCATAGGAATTTCCGATCATAATGTAATACTTTCCCTCGCCCCCTGAAGGGACTTGACCTGAAACCGTTTTCTTTGAATTGGCAGTGCCAATAATATCTTCTGCTCCAACCTTTTGCCGCTGGGGAGTTAAAAGAGTAATCCCGGCATAGGGGAGCCCTTCGGGCGTCGCAGTCACCCCTTCCCCGCGGATCCCTTGGGCAGAAGTTTCGATACTGGCCTGAACCTGTTGCCCTGCCTTGGTATCGACATAGAAATAATCATATTGGTCTTTCCGTTGATGATGATCGAGATGATAAACTTTTTCGGGTTGGATCTGCACCGCCGTATCAAAAGAATCTCCTCCCCGAATCGCTTCCCCTAAAGCGACATTTTCTTTTTTAATGAAGGATTCTTCGGTCAACTGTCTGAGCGAAGCGGTTAATCCTGCGGTATCTTTTGCATCTTTATAGGTTCCACCGGTTGCATGACTAATCGCTTCTAGTTGGGCTTTTGCATTCGCATCGACATCAATTCCAACGGTATGGATTTTTACCTTGAATCCTTTTGCCAATAATGCTTTTGCGGCGGCGACCGGATCTCCGCCACAACTTTCTTCTCCATCACTTGCAAGAATAATCACCGGCTGTTCATCGGTTCCCAAATTGAAATCGTTTGCCGCCTGCTCAATCGAGTAAGCAATCGGAGTTTGTCCCAAAGGATTTACCCGGTTCACAGTATCAATAAGTTGCTGTTTGTTGACTGGACCAAAAGGAACGACCAGCTCTGTATCTTTACAACTCGCCGCTTTATCGGTTTGCGGAACCCGATGAGCATAAAGTCTGAGAGCGACAATACTTCCTTCAGGGATCGATGCGACGGCGGAAGCGACCGCTTTTTTGGCTGCATCGATTCTCTTTTCACCGCCAAACATTTTGTTCATCGAACCACTCACATCGAGGATAAACTCGGTGCGGGTAGCTGCGTAAGATTGAATGGAAGTTAGGATTAAAAAAGCAAAACCAACGACGAAAATGAAGCGGCGCATCCTCATAAAATATTCCCCTCCTTTTTTTGGGTGATAATTCTTTTATCTATAAATAATCATTTGAATTTTTGCAAACGATTATACCGATGAAAAAGGGGAATGGAAACTAAAATTATTGATTCATCTTACTTTGAAAAAAAGTTGGGTGCCATGAAAAATATTTATTTGGAGGGAGGACAAGGAACCGTTTGGCGAACAATTTTCCCATCCGGACCCCGATAAAATTTTTCGCACCGTTTCGTACTTTCCGGGTTCGGTTTTTGTTCGGCAAAAAGCGGGGAAACCGCCAGGGAAACAACAAAAAAGGTTGGAACAAGAATAAAAAATTTCAAGAGGGTTTTTTTCATCGATAGTTCTCCAATTCTTTTAGGCATAATCGTTTTGACTCTCTGACTTGAGAGCCTGCTCTCTTTTCAATTTATAAACAACCGCCAATATTTCTGCCACCGCATTATACAACTCTTCGGGCACTTCATCTCCCACTTCAAGTTCGAGAAGCGACCAGGCGAGAGGGACATTTCTCATGATCGGCACATTATTTTCTTCAGCCACCTTGCGGATCATGTCGGCGAATAGTCTTTGCCCTTTCGCCACAATTTCGGGAGCTCCCATCTCTTTCTTGTCATATTTGATCGCCACGGCAACATGCACCGGGTTTGTCACCACCGCATCGGCCGTTTTCACCTGCTTCTGGACATCTCCAAAAGCAAACTCACGATGCAAAGCCTTTCGGTGACTTTTGATATGCGGATCTCCCTCATCCTGTTTATATTCCCTTTTCACTTCGTCTTTGGACATTCTCATCTGCTTCATGAACTGCCAACGTTGAATCATAAAATCGGCCACCGCCAACACCATGAAAAGAATCAAAACCCGAAGAACGATGGTGAAGATAATTCCACCCGCGAGCTGACTCGCATCAAACAGGGAGACTCGAATGGTTTGAAGCACCTGAAACAGGTTTCCATTAATCACCTGGTAGGCGATGATAAAAATAAACGAGATTTTACAAATATTTTTGATCAGCTCGATGAAGGTCATCGTCTTGAACATATTTTTCAATCCCTCGATCGGGTTGAGCTTTTTACCTTGCGGCTTCAGCGGATCGAGAGAGAAAATTCCACCGACTTGCAAAAATCCGACAACCGCGGCCACAAGCATTCCGGCAAGCAACGCGGGTGCGCAAACCTTCGCCATCGTATAAAGAGACGCTTTTCCGAGGTTATAAAGGGTATCTCCCCCGATGCTTGGATTTCCCACCGTTCGAAACGCCTCGGTCATGAGATTTTTCAGCTCTTTTCCCATGTAACCCAGCGAGACGGAAAGGACTCCAAAAAAGGTGATCATCACAAAAATCGTTTCCAGATCTTTGCTTTTCGGAACCTGCCCCTTTTTTCTCGCCTCTCGGAGCCTTTTGGGGGTTGCATCTTCAGTTTTCTCTTGGCTGGATTCGGCCATATTTTAGTTGGGAATTGGGGGTTCGGAGTTGGGAGTTTTAGAATAGTTTAAACTATTTACCCCCAACTCCCGACTCCTCACTCCTAACCCTTTTTATTATTATCGTCCTTAAAGGATGGCTAAGTTGTTAACTTTTTAGCGATTTTGCCATTTCTTTGGCAAAATAAGTGACGATAAAATCAGCCCCAGCCCTTTTCATAGAGAGCAAAGACTCGAAAACCACCTTTTTTTCGTCTATCCACCCTTGAGCCGCGGCCGCTTTAATCATCGAATATTCACCACTGACCTGATAAGCGGCGATCGGATTGGAAAAGCGGGTTCTAAGAACCTGGAGGACATCCAGGCAGGGAAGTGCCGGTTTTACCATAAGAATATCGGCCCCTTCTTCAAGATCAAGCTCCGCCTCGCGGATCGCCTCGCGGAGATTGGCTGAATCCATCTGATAGGAGGAACGATCTCCCATCGAAGGAGAGGAGGAAGCCGCCTCCCGAAACGGCCCATAAAAAGCGGAGGCATATTTCACCGCATAGGAAAGAATCGGGACTTCTTTATAACCAGCCGCATCCAGCTCATCACGGATTTTCTGGACACGACCATCCATCATATCGGATGGCGCAATCATATCGGCTCCAGCGCGCGCAAAACCACCGGCAATTTTGGAGAGAATTTCTAAGGTTGCATCATTATCAATGACAAATTTTTCTCTCTTTCCTCCTATCTTCTGTTTTCTGTCTTCTGTCTCCTCCTGTTTTAGCACCCCGCAATGCCCATGATCGGTATAACCGCACAAACAGACATCGGCGATCACCAATATTTCAGGAACTTTTTCTTTCAATGTTTCAATCGCCTGCGAAACAAGATTTTGATCGGAGTAACCATGGGAGGCATCGGCATCCTTATTCTCTGTCACACCAAAAAGCATCAAGGCGGGAACACCCCATTGCGCCAACTCTTTTGCCTCGCGAACCAAATGATCGATCGAAAGCTGGAAAACTCCCGGCATCGAGCGGATCGGTTTTTTCAAATTTTTTCCATCGATGACAAACAGCGGAGCAACAAGATCGGTGACAGACAATTCGTTTTCCCGAACGAGGGAACGGATCAAACCATTTTTTCTTAAACGCCGGGAACGATGAATCGGAAATGGGCTCATAGTTTCATCCCTTCTGCTAAAAATTTGTTTTTGAATTTTTGGAAACTCCCGGATGATCTCACAATCAACTCCGCAGAGCAAAGAAAACGATTCTCTCCAAATAAAAAAACCAATCAAAAAAAACCACCCTAAAAATTGCGCATTTTGTTCGCAACTTCTTTTTTATTTTTTCGATGAGCTCTTACCATCATTTATTTTTTTCTCTCAACTTTTGGCCTGTTTTTTCATGGCATGGGGGTTTTTTATGTCCGAACTTGGAATTTCCAACACGCTGGTTTCGATGAACCTTCAATGCGAAACAAGCTTGA
>CAZSRQ010000088.1:0-10188 GCA_964609335.1 uncultured Pseudomonadota bacterium | reverse complement strand
TGGCCCAAAAATTTTTTTTGCGCCTGATTTTTTTGCAAAATTTTCTGCCTGCTCCAAAAGCGCGTTGGCAATATTTTGATCGTTTTCTGATTCGAAAAAACCGAAGTTTCCCACTTTTTCTTTGTGAAATTTTTCGTATTCGTTATCGACCTGCGCGGAAATTCTGCCGACTATTTCCCCCCCTTTTTTTGCCAGAAAAAGTTGTACTTTGGCATGATCGAAAAAAGGGTTTTTTTTCGGATCGAGAAGCTCGGTCCGTTCGAGATAAAGTGGAGCGATCCACTGTTTGTCGTTCCGATAAAAATCATACGGAAACTGGATAAACTCTTTCAGCTCTTTTTTGGATTGGACCGGGATGATTTCAATTTTAGAGGACTGCATGAATCGTGTTTTTCTGCAAAACGTTGTATCTTTCACCGACAACCTGAAAAGCTTCGAGAGCTTGGGTGAGATGTTCTGGGGTATGAGTCGCAATCGTGCTGACTCGGAGCACTGCCTTGTCTTTTTCAACCGCAGGATAAATGACCGGATTCACATAAACGCCAGCTTCGAGCAGATCTTTCCAGAGCAGGAGAGTAGTGAAATCATTTCCGATATGAATCGGGATAATCGGAGTTTGAGTCGGGCCGACCTGCCATCCCATCGCTGATAATTCTGTCTTTAATCTTTTTGCATTATTCATGACCTGTGTAATCCGTTCAGGCTCCTGCTGCAGAATTTTTAACGCCTCTCTCGCAGCGGCGAGATTGGGGGGAGTGATAGAAGCTGAAAAAAGCATCGAGCGACCGAAATGCTTGATGTAATCGATCACCACAGCATCGCCGGCGACATATCCACCGGTTGAAGCGAGTGATTTGGAGAAAGTTCCCATAATCAGATCGACCTGATCGGTCAAACCAAAGTGAGCCGCGGTTCCCTGACCTTTTTCTCCCAAAACTCCCACGGAATGCGCATCGTCGACGACAAGTCTTGCGCCGAACTTTTTGCAGAGATCGACTATTTCTTTCAGGGCGATGATATCCCCTTCCATGCTGAAAACCCCGTCGATCGCGACCAGCTTTGCCTCATTTTCTGGGGCTTTCTGGAGAAGTCTTTCCAGATCTGCAGGATTGTTATGTTTAAAAAGCCGGAGTTTTGCACCGCTTAACTTGACGGCATCAAAGAGGCTGGCATGATCAAATTCATCCAGAAAAACCATGGTGTTTGGATTGGTGAGCGCGCTGATAATCCCCAAATTGACCTGATAGCCGGTTGTAAACACCAACGCAGCCTCTTTTCCGAGGAATTCGGCAATTTCATGTTCAAAGATTTCGTGAAGTTCTAAGGTTCCATTCAAGAGGCGGGAACCGGTCATGCTGGTGCCGTATTTTTGAATCGCTTCAACGGCAGCTTCTCTGACTCTGGGGTGAGTGGTCAGGCCAAGGTAGTTGTTCGAACCGAGCATGATCACTTTTTTTCCCTGGATCACCGCTTCAGGTCCCAAATTGCATTCGAGAGGTTGAAAGTAGGGGTAAGATTTCTCTTTTTTAAGAAGTTCGAGAATTTTGTTAAATTCGTAAGCTTTCGCGAAAAGGTCTTTATTGTTGATTTCACTCAGAAGATAACGATTGTTTACCAAATGATCGATGTTGTCTTGAGCCATATAAGTGTTTATCAGTCAGGGGTAGCCTGGTTTTACCTTCTTTGAGCGTTTGTTGAATGATGAAAATAAATTAGGTGGGTAAAATACATTACGAAACCACGATGTCAATCAATAATCCATGCCAAATTATATTTATTTCAGGTCTAAAAACCGTTGAAATTTATTGTAAATAAAGGTTATTTTTGGGTTTCTTATGGAAAGAGTCCTCCAAGCCGCTCTCTTTTTGCGTCAGAAGCTCATCCCTTTTACCGTAAAAGAGATTTATAAAACCCATTTTTTTCTGGTCGTTTATTTGCTGTTTAGCACCTTTGTTTTGACGGTGCATCATGAGTTTGGCCATGTAAAGCTGATGCATTTTCTTTTTTTGGGGATGATTTTAATCCTCTACTTTTCTCATTCCCAACTTCGTCTCTTTTTTCTTTTGGGAATTCCCTTTATCCTCCAAGGGGTCACCTATGATTTTCTGAGATATGTTCCGTTTGATTGGCTCCGGCCGATTCGGGTTTTAGAGCCCTATTCGATCGATAAAATGCTGTTTGGGGTTTCCTATCACGGTGCAATTTTTCTGTTTAACGAATATCTTCTTCATTTTAGAAACAGTTTTTTTGATCTGATTTGCGGATTTGCTTATGTGGTTCATGTCCCGCTGGCGGTTACCTGGCTGGTGCTTTTCTGGAAAAAAGGTTCACTCGATTTGGCTCAAAGATATTCAACCGCCTTTTTACTGATGAATCTTTTCGCCTTTGCGACTCATATGTTCTACCCTGCCGCCGCCCCTTGGTATGTGGCGAAATACGGTTTTTTACAACCTTTGGGACCGGTGATGGGAGATCCGGCAGGGCTGGTTCATTTAGACCAGATCTTGGGTTTCAGTTTTTCAAAAAACATGTACAGCATCGGGCCGGTAACGTTTGGGGCGATTCCATCAATGCATGCCGGTTTTCCGACGCTTGCTTTCCTTTTTTCCCTGAAAATGAAACGTCGATTCTCTCTGCTTATCGGATCTTATATGTGTCTGATGTGGTTTTCAGCACTTTATCTACAGCATCATTATCTGATCGATGTCTACCTCGGAATTTTATACGCGCTGACCTCCTATCTTCTGATTGAAAAGGTGTTTTTATCTTCCATTCGAAAGGTCTATCGTTTTTTGCATGAACGGATGATCGAACAGGCTTATCCCCCTTTGATCAAAGAGAGATAGTGACGAAAATTTTGACTTCCTCCCATCCGATATTTAAGACTCTTTTTTCATGACGACACTGATTTCCCACATTCAAAACCGGAGAAAAATATACGCCGCCATTTTTACCCTGGTTCTCACCGGCGCACTTTTGTATTTTTGTTTTAAAAAAGTAGACCTGAAGACTTTCTGGATTGGAATTCAAACCGCTCATCCTGTAAATCTTTTGATTGCCTCATTTCTCACTTTTTTGATTATTTTTCTGCATGCGTATCAACTGAAGCTTTTTCTTCCCGAAGAAAAAAAGATTTCATTCAAAAAACTTTTCGAAAACTATTCAGTCTTCGCGATGATGGTCAACCTGTTGCCTTTTTGGGGTGGACATGCACTTTTCATTTATCTTTTGGGGCATCGTGAAAAAGTCGGAAAAGCGGCCACGGTTTCGATGCTGACGCTAGAGCAGATCGCTGACGGTTTTGGCAAGCTGTTTGTTTTTGCCTGGGTGGTGCTGTTTGCGCCGATTCCGGTCTGGATGTCGAAAGGGATGAAAATCATCTTGGCGTTTATTTTTTTGGTTTATCTGATTCTCTTTTTTCTCGCCTTTCGTTTTAAAAATTTTCAGAAAAATTCTGCGAATTCTCCCGAAACCTTCTTTGAAAAAATCGCCCATTTTTTTAAAACGTGGGCTTTTCATTTGCACACCTTAAGATCTTTCAGGAAAACAGCTGTTTCATTTTTTGTCATTCTTCTGATCAAGTTTCTGGAAATTTTTTCGATTTACCTGGTTCAACAGGCGTTCGGAATTCATCTCCCGATTCATGCGGCTGTTCTCATGCTGGCGGCCTTGGGAATTTCAGGAATGCTTCCGATCACCCCGGCCCAGCTCGGTCTCTTTGAGGCGACGGCTTTGCTTGTTTATCAATATCTGGGGGTTGATCCGACGCACAGCTTGTTGATTGGATTTTTTGCGCATCTCGTTCGGATGATTCCGTTTCTGGGGGTTGGATATTTTTGTTAGTTGAAGATCGGGTTTAGGAGAGGGGAAATGAAGTCGGTGACTTCTTCCTAATGGATTGACTACACTAAATCTTTCATCCTAGAAAATGTCGCATTTCTTCTCTTAAAAAAACGGATATTATCCCTTAAACAGTTGAGAGCGATGTTACCTGTTTTAAACCGACAATCGAGTCTCAGTTTTTCTTTTCTCAAATCGACAAATTCCCACGGATGAACGAACAGAACGATCGGATTTTTTATCAGTCTAAAAATCGTTTCGCGAATCAGTTTGGGGATTCGGAGTACCGAAGAGGTAACCGAAGCAGGGATTCGTTTTAAGGGGGTTTTACAGTTCCGGTTTCGATAGTAGGCGGACTTGTGTTTTCCCTCCGAAGAATCGAGCCGATATTTTTCTGCTTCAAGCAGAGAAAGATATTCGACAGGAAATTGCAAATTCGGTGCGCGGAAAGAGGTGACTGGATAAAATTTTCTTAAAACTTGGGTCGCTTTTTCAATCTCGGTTTTTGCCTGCCCGAAATTCATCTGGTCAAACCGTTGATGGCTGTAGCCATGACAGCCAAGCTCATGTCCTTCTGCGACGATTTTCTCCATCAGTTCTGGATATTTTTCGGCGATCATTCCGGTCGTGAAAAAAGTTCCATGAATTTTTTCTTCGGCAAAAAGGGAAAGAAGTTTTTGCATCCCTTCTTCAATCCCTCGAAAGGTATTGAGATAGGGGGGGCAATCCTGCTCGACATCAACGGTCAAACAAACGAATGACATCCTGATAAACCTCCCAATGTTTTTGAATGATCTGTTTCCAATCGAATCGTTCTAAAGTTTTTAACGTATTTTTTGACATCTCATTTCTTAGGTTTTCGTCTTGAATCAATTCTAAAATACATTTGGCAAATTGCTCATCATCATTGGCTAAAAAACCCTCTTTTTGATGTTCGATCATATCCTGAACGCCACCATAACTCATTGCCACCACCGGAAGTCCAGCCGCTTTTGCCTCAAGCACCGCGATTCCAAACGCTTCTTTAACAGTGGGGAGGACAAAAAAGTGGCTCTGCTCAAACACTTTTTTAATCTCTTCACGAGAGCGATATCCCAAAAATTTCACCTCTTCCTGTAGCTTCAATGAACTCACTTTTTTTTCCAGCCGGTTTTTTTCTTTTCCATCGCCGATGATATTCAGCTGAAATTTGAAAGAAGGTGAAAGCTTTGCTTTCACTTTTTCAATCGCTTCGATTAACGCCATTCCACGTTTTTTGGGATGAAGCCGCATCACCGTCGTGATCTGAATTGGAGACGGTTGGCGGTTTTTAACGATCTTCCATTCGCGTGTATCAATTCCATTCGGAAGAAGAGTGATTTTTTTTTCTCCCGATGCCCGGATAAATCCTTCTGCTGCGATCGTGCTGATAGAGGTTAGTTTGACAGGCCACTTTCTCCATCCGTAAAAAGTATCGAGCAATTTTAGAAAATAAACTGATTTTTCAAGCAGGGAATGGTTTGTAATCAGACTTGGAATTCGAAGCTCATTGGCCAGATAAATTGCCGCATAGGCGAGCGGGGTGACAACGCTGCTATGGCTATGAAGAATATCGAACCGGTTTTGAAGCAGAATTTCCCGAAGGGCGCGAGTCAATTGAGAGGTGTAGGCAATTTTAAAGAACGGTAGAAGTGGGGTTTTGAGCCGATGAACCGGAATTCCATCGAGCGAGTCAGTGCCGGGAGTTGTAGTAATTACATGGACTTCCTGTCCATTGGCTCTTAACTTTAGAGCCAAATCTCTCACATGCAGCTCGATGCCGCCGATACGAGGCAGAAACCAGTCGGAAATGAGCGCGATTTTCTGCTTTTTTGGTTCGTTCACTTTACAAAAGCCTTGTAGATGTTTTAGAGATTGAAGAAAGTCAGACCTGTTTGACTCGTCGAACAGGTCTGACAAGTCTTAAGATACTCTTGATCAACTGATCAAGAGTAGATTCTCGAATTTTTGCAGAACACAACTTATATGAATAAAATAAGAATTCCAAAACTTTACCAATTGGCGGTTCGATTTCCAGTTTTGGTTCTTCTGCTTATTCTTTTTGTCAGTGCTTTCTCTCTTCATTATGCAAAAAAATTACATGTCGAAGGGGATTTAACGGCGCTTTTACCCAAGAATACCGAAAGTGTTCGAAATCTTCAGGAGATGAGAAAATATTTTGGTGGAAGAGGATATTTGGCTGTCAGTGTTGAAGGAAATAACACGACTCAAGTGAAACAGTTTGCCAATCTTTTTGCGACCCGAATCGAAAAACTTCCCGAAATTAGTTATGTCGATTATCAGCCTCCCGTTCAATTTTTTGAACAACGGCAATGGCTGTTTGTTGATGTAAAAGATCTAGAAGAGATTGAAAAACGGGTGACTCATTCCCTTGCGTTAGAAAAACAGGGGGTGAGCACAGCATTTAATGATTTAACCGATTTTGCCGATCCTGAAAACAGACCCGATCTCGAATTCAAGGATATTCTTTCAAAATACGAAAAAAAAGCGGGAATTGAAGCAAAGAAAAACAATACGAATGAAGAAGGAACCTTTATTGTCTTAAAAGTGAAGGCCAAAGAGCACGCGGAGAATGTTGATTCAAGTCGAAAACTGATTTCCGATTTGGAGAAAATTGCGGCAGAAATAAAAGGGGAGCCTTTCTATCAGAATATCCAGGTAGGATATTCTGGGGATTATAAAAACAGCATTGAAGATGCCGATGAGACGACACGAGAGGTTTCCCAGGTTTCAGTCATTGTTACCCTGCTTTTATTTGTGGTTCTCTTTTTTTATTTCAGAAATTTCAGTTCACTGCTTCTCATCGGAATTCCGTTGGTGATTGGTGTTTTATGGACCGGAGCCGTTCTCTATTTTGTTTTTGGTCATCTGAGTTTGATTACAGCGTTCGGAGCTGCCATTCTCTCAGGTCTCGGAAGCGATTACGGAATTTATCTTTTAAGTGAATATTATCAAAAAAGAAAAGAGGGAGATTCGCTTGAAATCGCCTGTCATGCAGCTTTTGGAAGTACCGGCCAGGCAACGCATGCCTCCATGGTAATTACCGTTGGTGCTTTTATCGCTCTGCTCTTTTCAGATTTTGGTGTTTTTATTGAGTTGGGAGTGATGGGAGCTGCAGGGCTTTTCGCCAATTATTTGGCGATGGTACTTTTCATGCCAAGTTTGCTGGTTTTAATGAATCGTTTTCAAAATCGTTCTGAAGTTTCTTTGATTTCCCGTTTTGAAAACTTTTTTGAAAGCTTTAAGCTAAAACTTTTGTCGATGATTCAAACTGTTTTCACTCCCAAAAATCCGACTCTTCTGATCGTTACGATTCTTGTTTTGTGCGGTTTGTCTTTAATCGTTCTTCCGCAGCAATCAAAAATTTATTTTCAGGATGGACAGCTTTCGATGAAACGAAAAGGTTCTCCTGAACTTGAAAGAAAAGTGAATGAAGTGGCTCCGCGAAGTTTTAATCCGACCATTCTTCTTGTGAAAGGATCATCCGAAGAAGCAGAGCTGGTCAAAAAACTTGATCTTTACATTCAATCCAAATCTGCCGATCAGCTGATTTACAACCAGGTTCTGGGACTTTCAAGTTTTGTTCCGACAGAACAGGATGAGAAAAAAGAGATTTTAAAAAGAATTCGGAAGAAATATGAAAAACTTAAATTTGCAGTGAAAGAACAGAAAAAAAGATTTTTAGAAACGATTCACTCTTCGATTCACTCTGCAACCATTCACAAGGAAAATCTTCCCGAAGCGGTAAGAAGAAATTTTCAGTCGCATCAAGATAAAAATTTTTTTGCGGTTTTGATTTTTCCAAAAGATGCGAGTAGTTCTTCTGAAAATCTGAGAAAATTGCACGAAGGAATTAAAGAAATTCAGCATGAGTTGAAAGCTGATTTTATCGCAGCCGATTCTAATTTTGTGGCGGATGATACGATTCGACTCATAGAAAAAGAAGCTCCAAAAGGAATTTTGATGTTTCTTGTATTTCTGGCTGTTATTTTATTTATGATTGTTCGTCCGCTCCATCGAGCGCCAATTATTTTTTTCAACCTTGTGGCCGGTTTGGTTTTATTGATGGGAGTTCTGTGGCTTTTCAATATTCGTCTCAATGTCATGAATATCGCTCTTTTTCCGATTGTGCTTGGAACCGCGATCGATTGCTTCATTCACTTTAACCATCGGTATAATGAAACCAAAGATGTGGTGGGGACTGTGAAAGAAGAAATCCCCCCCATGTTTGTCTCCAGTTTAACTTCGATGATCGGTTTTGGAGGATTACTACTCACTTCGAGCTCAGGTCTTCGCTCGATTGGTTGGGTTGCGGTAATCGGTTTACTCATTGTCACACTTTTTTGCGATCTTCTTATTCCGCGTAGCTTGATGTGGATTGAATCTTATAAAAAGGCCCGCTCTTATAAAATGGAAGAGGTAGCGGAAGGATAACTCTTTTGAGCTTTCGCCCTTTCTAATTCTTTAATCGATATCCCGTTCTGAAAATCCATCCCAATAGAATAAGACAAACCGAAAGAAAAACCCCGATCATCAAAAGACTGATCCCGATTTTCACATCCGCTGTTTCGTAGAAACTCCACCGAAACCCGCTGATCAGGTAAACAACCGGGTTTAAGAGCGATACCTTCTGCCAAAAATCGGGAAGCATTTTAATCGAATAAAAACTTCCGCCGAGAAAAGAGAGCGGGGTGATGATCAGAAGTGGAATGAGTTGAAGCTTTTCAAATCCGTCTGCCCAAATTCCAATAATAAAACCGAAAAGACTGAAAGTGACGGCGGTTAAAATCAGAAATAAAAACATGATGAATGGATGCTTGATCTCTAGCGGAACAAATAAAGTCGCTGTCACCAGGATGATCAGCCCCAGAACCGTTGATTTGGTCGCCGCAGCACCGACATAACCCAAGACAACCTCCAGATAAGAGATTGGTGCGGAAAGAATTTCGTAAATCGTTCCGGTGAATTTTGGAAAATAGATTCCGAAAGAGGCATTCATCAAACTTTGATTGAGAACCGAAAGCATAATCAATCCGGGAACGATAAATGCACCGTATTGAACTCCATCGATTTGACTTAAGCGAGATCCGATGGCGGAACCGAAGACAATAAAATAAAGAGCAGTCGAGATGACAGGAGAAGCAATACTTTGGCCAACGGTTCGAAACCATCGGGACATTTCAAATTTGTAAATCGATTTTACCGCGCGATAATTCATATTTTTTTATGACTACTCAGGTCCCCTAGATTAAATTTTCTACCGCTGTCATTCCCGCCGGTTTTTTCAGCGGGAATCTCCCTGATCCAATGATTGAGTAGGGGGATCCCCGATAAAGACACTCGGGGATGACAATCATCTGAGGGGAGGCGAGTCGTCATATTTTTTTCACCAAATTGACAAAAATATCTTCGAGAGAAGATTTGTGGGTATTGAGATCTTTGTATTTCAGATGAGAGGTGCAAAGTTTTGCAAGCAGTTCGGCAATTCCGTTATCCTCTTTGTTTGCATCATACGTGTAAATGAGCTGTGATTTGTCGGCATTCAGAGTCAGATCATAAGATTCAAAACCTGCCGGAACCGCTTCCAATGATTCTTGCAAATCGAGAACCAGTTTTTTACTTCCCAATTTTTTCATGAGTGTCGATTTTTCTTCGACGATAATAATTTTCCCATGGTTGATGACTCCCACCCGATCGGCCATCTGCTCTGCTTCATCGATATAATGCGTGGTGAGAATAATCGTCACTCCAGAATCCCGCAATTCATTCATCTGCTTCCACATATCTTTTCTTAGCTCAACATCGACCCCGGCGGTCGGTTCATCCAGAAAAAGAATTCTCGGCTCGTGGGAGAGCGCTTTGGCGATCATCAGGCGACGTTTCATCCCTCCTGAAAGAGTCATGACACGGTTGTTCCGTTTGTCCCAGAGAGAGAGGTTTTTAAGGGTTTTCTCGATATGGAGAGGATTTGCCGCCAAGCCAAACAGCCCACGACTAAAACTGACGGTATTCCAAACGGTTTCAAACGCATCGGTGGTTAACTCTTGCGGGACAAGGCCAATCAGAAAACGGGCTTTTCGGTAATCCGAAAGAATATTGTGGCCATCGACCACCACAACTCCTTCGGTTGCATTGACGATCCCGCAGATAATGCTGATGAGAGTGGTTTTGCCGGCACCGTTCGGGCCCAAGAGCGCAAAGATTTCTCCGCGACGGATTTCAAGATGAATGTTTTTGAGCGCTTCGAAGCCCCCTTTGTACACTGTGCTGAAGTGGGAGAGGGTCAGGATAGAATCCATAGGTTGTTGT
>CAZSRQ010000087.1:0-10340 GCA_964609335.1 uncultured Pseudomonadota bacterium | reverse complement strand
GGAATGACGATTAATGCGTAGGCAAAAAGTCCCATCACGATGGAAGGGAGTCCATTTAAAACATCGGTAAAAAAACGGACCAGCGTGGCATAACCCCCGCGACCATATTCGGCGAGATAAAGACCGGTCGAGACTCCGATGGGAATTCCTATCAGCGAAGCAATTCCTGCCAAAATCAGGGTGCCGACGATTGCATTCGAAACTCCTCCACCGGTTTCCCCCACCGGGCTTGGAAGTTTGGTAAAGAAATCGAGATTGATGGCAGAGCTTCCCCGATAAATGACGTATCCTAAAAGAAGTGTTAAAACCGCAACAGTCAAGAGGCAGCAGGCGCCGCATAAGATTGCGATCAAACGATTCGTCCATTTTCTTTGGGTGTAATGAAATTTCATTAAGAAACATTTCTCGCACGATAAATTAAAACTCTTCCAATTCCACTCACAATAAAAGTGATCATCAATAAAATCAGCCCCATTTCAGCCAGCGCGGAAAGATATAAGGGGGAGGTCGCTTCGGAGAATTCGTTCGCAATGACCGATGCAAGACTGTATCCCGGCGCAAACAATGAAAAATTAATTTCAGGGCGATTGCCGATCACCATTGTGACCGCCATCGTTTCTCCCAAAGCGCGTCCGAGAGATAAGATGACCGCTCCCATCATTCCTGAAAAAGAAAGTCGGAGGACTACCAACTTGATAATTTCAAAACGGGTTCCTCCAAGAGCCAAAACCCCTTCCCGAAGTTCATTGGGAATCGTCAAAAAAAGTTCGCGTGAAATGGCGATCATGGTTGGTAAAATCATGATTGATAAAATAACTCCGCCGGCAAAAAGACTCACTCCGTAATGAGGTCCCTGGAAAAGAGCCCCCAAATAGGGAATCGGGCCGACGGTTTTATTCAGAACCGGAAACAGGGTTTCTCGAATGAATGGAACGAGAAAAAAAATCCCCCACAATCCGTAAATCACGCTCGGAATTGCGGCAAGCAGTTCAACCAAAAAGGCGATCGGTGTCCGGATCGCGGAGGGGGCCCATTCGGTCAAAAAAAGGGAAACTCCAAGACCGACCGGAATCGCAATGACAATCGCGATCAGCGAGGAGACGAGAGTTCCATAGATAAAGGGAAGAGCTCCAAAAATATTCTGGACCGGATCCCAAATTTTACCGGTAATAAAATGAAAACCAAAAGTTTTGAGAGAAAGAGAAGAGGATCGGATCATCTCGATAAAAATCGCGACTAAAATCAGAACCACAAAAAAAGAAAAAAGGGCGAGCAGCCCCTTGAAAATCCGATTGAAATTGAAAAACCGGTTTCTGTCTTTCAAGGAATCAAATTTTCCACCACTTTCCCTCTCCCTCGATGGGAGAGCTTCCTTCGCCGGAGTGGCTACGGAGACCGAGGGGTTGGAAAGAGGGTGAATTCGACTATTTTCCTGACCCAGTTCCTGCGGAAATGGATGCAATTTTATTTTCATTTACTTTGACCAACTCTGGCGAAAGAGAAGAGTAGTAAAGCGAACTTGTCTGCTTTTGACCTTCGCTCATCGCCCATTTTAGGAAGTTTACCAAGGTTTCACTTTTGACTTTGTCACTCTGGTTTTTATAGATCAGAAGATAGGTGAGTCCGGAAATCGGATAAGAGTTTTCTCCGGGGGCATCGGTAATTGAAACCCTGACATCTTTTGTCAGCTCTTTGCTGAAACCGGATAATGCCGCTGTCGTTGCTTCAAGGCTCGGTTCAACAAATTTTCCGGCTTTATTTCTCAAGGAGGCAAAGGAGATATTATTTTTTACGGCATAGGCATATTCAATATATCCGATTGCTCCTGCGATTTGCTTCACTTGGCCAGCAACTCCTTCGTTTCCTTTCGCTCCGAGACCGGTTTTCCAGTTCACCGATTTTCCGCGCCCTACCTGCCAATAAAAATCGGGATGAACTTTTGCAAGATAATCAGTAAAAATATAAGTGGTTCCACTTCCATCCGATCGATGAACGACGGCAACCGGAAGATCGGGGAGATTGACTCCGGAGTTTTGAGAGGCAATGCGAGGGTCATTCCATTTTTTGATTTTTCCTAAAAAGATATCCCCCATCACATCAGGAGTTAGTTTTAATCCTTTAGAGATGTTGGGGATATTATAGGCAATGACGACTGATCCTGCGACAGTTGGGATTTGAACCACCGGTTCTTTCATCTCTTTTTCTTCGTCTGCATTTAAGGGAGCATCGGAGGCACCAAAATCAACGGTTTTGGCTTTGAGCTGCTGAATTCCGCCGCCGCTACCGATTGATTGATAGTTGATCTGGATATGGGGATTTGCCTTGTTGTATTCGCTGAACCATTTGGAATAGATTGGGTAGGGGAAAGTTGCTCCAGCACCATTTAAACGAATGGTCTCTGCCTGAACTTGAAAGCTGAGGCCAAGAACCAGGCCGGCCATTCCTAAAAAACGAATTAATTTGTTTTTCATATTATTTTCTCCTGTAGAGGATTTTGGTTTATCTCGTCTGTTTGTGTGACAATTGTGTAACAACTGTGTGTTCTTTTTGTGAAAAAAATTGGGATTTGAAGGAGAGACAAGCTTTTCAAGCTTATCTCTCCCAAAATCCACGGAGAGGAAAATTTATCTAGAACCAGGCCTGCATTTGTAGTCTTACACGATGATCATCGAGCGCACCGATTTGGGCGTTTTGTTGAGTCGTTAAGTAGGAATAATCGGCCTGAACCTTAAGATCGTGTTGGAAGATGTAATAGCTGAAGGCTCCCGTATATTCATTTTTGTTGTTGGGTCTTGCCCCTGGTGCATTCGCTGATGTTGGAGAACTGCCCGATCCTTGTCCCCCTAAAAACTCCTGTGAAATTCGACCGGCAATTTCAAAATCTTTCTTAAAAACATAACCTGCCTGAGCGTAGTATCCCAAATCGTCATAATCATTGACATGAAGCGGATTATTATTTCTGTAGAAAAGCTCGCTTTGAAGGGAGAATCCCCGATATTTGGCACCCAACTCCAATCCAGCTTGGGTCAGTTTGGTATTTACATTGGCAACATTCTGTTTCAGATAACCACCGCTTGCTCCTATCGTAATGGCAGGGTGTTCCGAATAGTTCAGGTCAGACTCCTGATAGCCATATTGTCCGATCGGGTTCCAGACTACTCTTCCCAGATAAAGAAGGTCTGCATTCGCATTCAGACGGTTGAATCCGGTTCCGTTGAAAACTCCTGCATAATATTCAAACTTGTTGTCCCAGGCATCTCCATGAACCATCAAACCTGTATCGTAGTGATATCTTCGAAGAGTAGTGGCAACCGGTTGCGAAGTGGGACAAACCGCCTGGGTGCCTGCAATGGTACAGTTTTGTGTCGTCGCTGTGTTCCAAGTGCTAAATCGAAAGTCCTCCGCTGCAATCGAGCGGTCAACGAATTGAAGGCGCCCCGAAGAGTTGATCATCTGCCGGATATAAGGAACCTTGAATTGGCCAAACTGAATTCTTAAAGGATTATAGAATCTGTAATCGAGCCAGGCATCTTCCAGGAGTTCATCCAGGTTACTAGTTGCCAAGCTTAGCTGAACATTATAATCGAGATTTTTTGAAAAGACGTTTCCCTGCCAGTTCAACTTGGCACGTCTCATCCGGAAAGTGGTGCTATCGGTTCTATTCGCTGCCTTGTTTGAAAGATTGGTATACGAAAGTTGTGGCTGAATTCTTCCCCTAAATCTGAGGGAATATTTTTTGTCTTTGGTTTGAAAATAGAGCCCTTTTTTCCAGCCCGCCTCAAACTTCTCATGCCAAGTGACCGGAGGGGGCGCTTCTACCGGAGGGGTTGGCGCTTGTGTATCCGCTGGAACCGGCTCTACCGGAGCCAAAGTCTGAGAAGGGGTGGTTTTCTTTTTCTTCTTCTGGGTGGCACTGAAACCGGTCGCGCTGAGTGAAAACAACAGGGTAAAACTGCATACTCCCGCAAGAACTTTTTTTATCATAGATTTTCTCCTTTTTATTTTTGAATCTGCGGGATGAATAAAAAGGTTGTATGACGATCGTGTGGCAACAGTGAAAAAAGGAGGTGAAACTAAAAAAGGGGATCGGATGAGATCCCCTTTCAGTAGAAAAACAACTGTAAAAGTTCAAGATTTTGAACCGTTACCCAAATTCCAATATCCTAAAATTATTTTGTTCCCTGATCGCTTAATTTGCAGTTGAAAAATTCGTTATAATCCCACCAGCAGTCGTTGGGCTGGTTTCGATAACTGGGAGAAACATGTTTATAGACCATCACTTCGGTAAAAGTAGAATCTCCTCTACTATTTTCATAACGATACTTGATCTGTGATTCGTTGTTTGCATCACTGACATCATTGGCCTGAACTGGAGTCAGACTGACAAACGCTGTTGCAAGCGCCAACGCAAAAAAAATCTTTTTCATAAATCCCCCCTTAAAAAGTTAGTGTTGATCCATAAATTTTATCAGGGAAGACAAAAGAAGAGCAATATGACAGCTTTAAGCACATTTGCGCAGATTTTAAGTTTTTTAATCTTTTTTCTGCTTTACCGGATGACAACGCATGAATCCATTGTAATCCCACCAGCATTCTTTCTTCTCCGATCGAACACTCGGAGGCATATCTTCCTCGGTCATATAGATATCGCGCCGGTTTTTTCCACTTTTGTCTTTGTGGTAATAATGAATCAGGCTTTCGTTTTTCAGATCGCGGCTGTCATCAGCCTGGGATGTTTGTATCCCGCCGCAAAGAAAGAAGAATATTTCCGCAGTGAATAAAATTTTTTTCATAACCCATTCCTCCTCCATAATTTTATAGGATAGATCTGGAAAACAGCAATACGACTTGTTTTGCTGGTTATAGACTTTTGTTGACTTTGCTGGAGAATTGGCGCGCACGGCGTGCGCCCCTACGTTCGTGGGATGGTAAAAACAAATCTTGAACCTTTGTCCAATTCGCTTTCTGCGGAAATTTCTCCGCCATGCAGTTGAACGAGATGTTTTACGATCGACAGCCCAAGCCCTGTTCCTCCCAGCTCGCGGGAGCGGGAAGGATCGGTCCGATAAAAGCGTTCAAAAATTCGGGGGAGATGTTCCGGTGAAATTCCAGGTCCATTGTCTTTTATTTCAAAACGGATCGATTCGCTCTCGGATTCTGCCTGAAGAATAATCCGGCTTTTCCGGTTTGAATATTTGATCGCGTTTTCCAAAAGATTTGACAATATTTGCCGCACCGCCATTCGATCGGCAGATATTGAATCGACATTTTTCGAAACAAATTCAAAAACAATCTCTTTTGATTTTATCTCCCGGGAAAAAGTCGAGATCAATTCATTGACCAGCGATTGAACGGAAAACTTTTCGTATCGCAGGGAATATTGTCCTGATTCAATTTTTGAAAGATCGAGCAGATCCATCAAAAGATGCGTCAAACGATTCGTATGCTCATGAATGATTTGCAGGAATTTGTTTGCGTTCTTTTCATCCCGCAAAGCCCCGCCCATCAGGGTTTCCGTGTATCCCTTGATCGCGGTTAGCGGGGTTTTCAACTCGTGAGAAACATTGGCGATGAAATCTCTTCTCAAATTTTCAAGATTTCTCAAGGAGGTGATGTCGTGGAAAACCAGAACCGATCCCCTGATTTTTTCATTTTCTTTGAGCGGAGTTGCATAAATTCTGATTTGTCTGGGAGTGTCCGATCGGATCTCGATTTCCCTTTCGAGGGATTTTTTTTGGAATAAAACCTCGGAAATCAGCTCTTGGAGGGGAAGATTTCGAATCGCTTCGAGAGAGGTGAATCCGATGGGAGAATTGTCCAACGAAAACATTTCGACGAAAGCTGAATTCGTCAAAACAATTTCCCCTTCTTCATTCAGAACCATCACCCCTTCAATCATGCTGTCGAGAATCACCCGCAGTTGCTTGGATTCTTCAGACATCTGATCGATGAAATCGACCAATGATTCGGAGAGTTCGTTCATCGATCTTGAAAGAACCGCCAATTCATCATTTCCCAGAACCGGAACCCGAACCTGCCACTTTTTCTGGCGGATCGATCGAATCGCCTGGAAAAAGGAGAGATAAAATTGGTTGAAATTGTGAGCCAATATCAGCGAGGTCAGGGTGGAAAAAATAAAACCGAAAACCAAAACCGCCATCCAATGATGGTTGAACAGAACTGAACTAAAAAAGAAAAACAGGAAAGTGAAAAACAAAAAGAGGGTGAAAAATTTCCAGAATATTTTCAGGCGAAATAGATTAAGCATCTTTTAATCGGTATCCGACTCCGCGAACTGTTTCAACGAGATCTCCAGCCCCGCCCAATTTCTCGCGAAGTCTTTTGACATGGGTGTCGACCGTTCGGGTTGTCACGGTTGCGTCATAACCCCAAACCTTGTCGAGCAACAGATCGCGCGTCAAAACTTTTCCCCGGCTTTTCAGCAGATATTCGAGAAGTTTGAATTCGGTCGCAGTCAAGGTGATTTCCTGTTTGTTGACCCAAACACGATGTTTCGAGAAATCGACTTCGAGAAGACCTTTTTTTAAAATATCCTCTCTTTCGGCAGAGCCTGAACCGCTTCGTTTTAGGATTGCCTTCACCCGCAAAACCAGTTCTCTCGGGCTAAACGGTTTGGTCATATAATCGTCTGCCCCGACCTCAAAACCGATCACCCGATCAATTTCTTCGCTTTTTGCGGTTAACATGAGAATCGGAATTTTTTGAGAAGCACTGTTGGCTCGGATCAATTTACAGACTTCGATTCCGCCTAATTTGGGAAGCATGAGATCAAGAATAATCAGGTCAGGACTTTCTTTCGTCGCTTTTCGATATCCCTCTTCTCCCTCATTCGAAATTTTTGTGCGGAAGCCCTCTGACTCAAGATTATAGGCGATCAGCTGAGAGAGATCTTTTTCATCCTCGATAATCAAAATGGTAGGTTTAACCGACATGGTTGTATTCTCTCAAACGAAATTTTACCTTCAATTCTTCTTCGACAATTTTTCTGCATTTCTCGACATCCAAATTTGGAAGCCCCACCACCGAGGCGGCAACCTCCGGGACATATTTTTTAATTTCTGAAATAAATTCTTTTACCTTGGGATAAGCAGCTTCTTTATACCGCGAAGGACAAACTTTTGCATAGGTTTCTGCATCGGGGGCATTGAGAGAGACGGAAACCGCGTCAATCAAGCCCTGCAGCTCCGGGCAAATATTCCGGTTGTGAATGAGATTTCCCAATCCATCGGTATCGAGCCTGACTTTTTTGTTTTTGGAGTGAACAAAAGTGGCAATCTGTTTGAGAAGATCGAGACGTTGGGTCGATTCGCCAAATCCGCAAAAAACGACTTCATCCATCTCGTCAAAATTTCCCATTGCCTGAACTATCTCTTCAAAGCCTGGTTCTTTGGGGAGACGGAGATAATATCCTTTCACCTCAAAGGTTGAAAATTTCGGGCAAAACACGCAGGCAATCGTGCAACGATTGGTAATGTTGAGATAGAGGGAATTCCGAATTCGATAAGCGATTTGGGGAGGAGCTTTTTCATCCCCCAAATGAAACAACCTTCGCGTGTTCAAACGGGTGGTTCGCGCGATATCTTCCAAAGTCAGTTTTTTGATCTCCGCAATTTTCTCTGCGACGATTTTCACAAAAGCCGGCTCATTTCTTTTTCCACGATGCGGTTCAGGAGTTAGATAGGGAGAATCGGTTTCAACCAGAATAAATTCAGTCGGGGTTTTTAAAACCACTTCTCTTAGATCAGCCGATTTTTTAAACGTGATGATTCCCGAAAATGAAACGTAAAAACCTTTTTCGATCATCTTTCTGGCGAAATTCCAGTCACCTGAAAAACAGTGAATTACTCCGCCACATTCAAACCCGTTCTCTTCTTCCAAAATCTGATAAAGTTCGTCATAGGCATCACGAACATGAATTGAAATCGGCAGTTTCACCTTTTTCGCCAATTGAATCATCTGGCGAAAAACCTTTTTTTGGATCTCAGCATCGGAATGTTCGTAATAATAATCGAGCCCGATTTCTCCGATCGCGACCACTTTTTTTTCAGCGGTCAATTTTTCAAGGTCGTTGACCATTTTTTCATCGACAATTTTTGCATCGTGCGGATGAATTCCGATCGTCGAAAAAATATTCGGATAATGTTCGGCGAGTTCGACCGCTCTCAGATTTCCTTTAACTCCTTCTCCCGCTCCAATATTGATGATGGTTTCAACCTTATTTTCTTGGGCTCGGAAAAGAATTTCATCGATTTCTTCCGGTTTAAAGGGATTGAAATTTAAATGGGCATGACTGTCGATAAGCATCATAATTTTTATTTAAATAGTTGAAGGGGACTCAAACGAGCAATTTTCTGAAAATCTTTATCTAAAGTAAACAGTTGACTGCCAGACTCAACAGTTGCCAAGGCAATATAGGCATCAATCAAACCGGAGGTAAAGCCCTTCCGAGCGAGTTGAAAGCAGAAGAGACCGACTTTCTCCCAAAAGTTTTCTTTCAATGGATAAGAAGGTATTTTTCCTATGGTTTCTCGAACAATTTCAACTTCGCTTTTAGTTAAACAACCACGCAGGAGTTCTGCCAAAATAATGGGGATTGAAACCACTCTCTTTTGATCAATCGCTTTCTCTACCTCTTCAATAATAAAACTGTTTTTACCCCGGAAGTATTCTATCCAAACGGAAGTATCAATGACGATGGAGATTCCTCGATTTTTTTCTTGCGGTTGCTGTGTCATGTTTGAATTTTAATTTTCCTTTGTAAATTTTGATTTTTTTAACCTGTTTCCAGAGCAGGTAATCTTCGATCACCATAAGAACCGCTTTGGATTTGGTTTTACAGCCGGTTTCTTTTTGAATTTTTTCAATCAGGCGCGAATCTAATGTGATATTGCTTCTCATAAAAACCTTTCCTGTGCATTTTGAATCAGATTTTGCACAAGATAAATGAATCGTCAAGAGATCAAATAAAGTGAATAAATCAATCCAGTGATTTTTACAATTTAACTTCCAAAAGGGGTTTTACCAGATCCCCCAAAAGAATCGCCACTCTCGAAAAGGCGGAAAGTGTATCCAGATGAATCGAAGAGGTTTCAAAACTTTCTTTTAGCCCGGCCTGCAATCTCGATAAATGCTTCATCCGAAGACGTTCGTGGGTTTCAGTCAAATGTTCTGTATTTCTCAGAACGCGATGAACCAGTTCTTTGTCTCCTGAGGCGAGTGCCGAGATTGACCAGGCAAAATTCTCCAGGATTTTTTCGTGATATTCCTGGATATCTCTCCATCCTTCCTCGGAAAACTGTCTTCCCCAATGGATTTTTTTTCCTGCCATATCCAGAATATTTTGATCGATGATATCACCGATTTCTTCGAGACATCCCATGATCGACAAAAGGCTTAAATTCAGCTTTGCCTGTTCATCGGTCAAATTTTCCTGGGAAAGTTTGGTCAGGAAAAGACGAATTTCGCGATCGATAAAATCGACCTTGTCGTCTCTCGATTCAATCTCGACGGCAAAATCAGGATTCGATTTTTCAAAGCAGCGGATACTATCCCGAAACATATCATAAACCACATCGGCTACTCGCAGAATTTCCCGCTTTGCATTGGCAAAAGCGAGGGAAGGGGTCGTCAGATCATTGGGATTGATGTAACGGAGCGTAAAGCCGTTCTCCAGATCTTTCTTGGTGGGAGGGACCAGTTTCTCGATCAATTGAACTCCCAGTTTGATAAATGGAAGAAACAGAATCGAAAGGATTGTATTAAATAAAATATGGGCAAGCGCGATATGACCGCTGACGCTCCCCTGAATGATCGGAATATGGGAACCGAAGTAGTTGACCAGATTGGCGAACGGATGAAGCAGGGGCAGAAAGATTGCAACTCCGATACTTTTAAACAGAAGATGCGCGATGGCAACCTGTTTTCCGGTTCTTGATCCGGAAAAAGAGGAGGCAAGAGAGGTGAAACAGGTTCCAATATTGGCTCCCAGAACATACGGAAGTGCCATTTCGAAATTGAGCAGCCCTGAAAAGGCGAAGGCGATCGTCAGCCCGATTGTGCCGGCACTCGAAAGAAAAGGGGTAAATGCGGCGGCCAGGGCAAAACTGTAAAATTTGCTTTCCGAGAGAAATCCGATCAGTTGGATGAAGAACGGAGAATTTTTGAGCGGCTCCGCATGCGTTACCATCAGGTGAAGCCCAAAAAAGATGAAACCGAATCCGACGCAGATCATGCTGATGTAACGGGTTCTCTTTTTCTCCCCAAACAGATCCAACACCACTCCGATAACGAGAACGATCATGGCATATTCAGAAAATTTG
>CAZSRQ010000086.1:0-10391 GCA_964609335.1 uncultured Pseudomonadota bacterium | reverse complement strand
TGTTAGGCACGCCGCCAGCGTTCGTTCTGAGCCAGAATCAAACTCTCCAGTTTAATGCTGGTTTGTCGTTTAATGAAAAACGACGTTACTGCACTGTTTTTAAAAAAACAGTAAAAAAGGAATTTCAAGAGCCTACTTAATTTCAGCGTTTCTATTCAGCTTTCAAAGACCAAAAAAACTTTTGTGCTTGATAATCTATTTGCTTTAAAGAGTCAACCTAAAGGCGAGAACTAAAATCTTCTTATCAACTCGATAATACTGCCTTTTTTTGTTCCACCACTTGGGGAGCCGCGAAGTTATCTATGAAAACTCAGACTAAGTCAATAGGAAAGTTATAAATAATATTAAAAATGAATTTTTTTTTACTAATCGCGACTTTTCTCCTACCTATTTTTTATTGTTTTATTTGAACTGACAACAAATCTTACGCTTATCGACCGATCATTATTTTTCACTTTTTATAAACAATAAAAAACTTTTGAATTCTTGTTAGTATTGTAATTGCCGTTCATCATAAACAATAAAACTTGGCTGGAATTTCAGGTGAGTATTGGCAAAAACAAATCAATAAGAGATTAAATTTAAAGTGCAAATTACAGACTCAAAAAATTCAAAAATCGCGTCACGCGAGTGGAAAAAATGTTTTTTAATTTTGGCCTGTTTTATCAATCGTTTCCGACAACAAACTTCTCTCAACAATTTTTTCTTTGCCTGAAAAGTCAAATTACCTTAATTGTCCTCTAGCACTAGCCATTTCGTTTGACACTCTGACAGCAACTCTCTTAGAATTGAAAGAGTTGGTTTAATTAACTAGAATCATTTGGGAAAACTTATGCCTGATTTAAACTCCTCTACTGAAAATGAAGAAAATAAATATGCTCTCAATAAACCTCTTTATGATTCTTCGCTGAAAATTCGTGATGAAGTCAATCTGATGACAGAACGAATTGCAAAAATGGAAGAACATAAAACTGAAATTTCAGAAGCGGTCTATTTAAGGGTTAAATCCGATTATCTGGCCAAACAGGATCTCGTCAAAAAAGAATTTGAGGAAAAAAAGAAAGAAATCAGGAAAGAGCTGCTGGTTCTTTATCGAGGACAAAGAGATCAAGAGGTCGAACTCCAAAAACACAAAGAGGTTTTGGAGGAAGCAAAATTCAGAAATCTGCTGGGAGAATATCCAGATCAAAAAACCAAAGAGATTGAAAGCAAGGAAAATAGTGAATTAAAACGTTATGAGCATCTGCTTGCCCTGATTCAAACCAATATTAAACAATATGAGGACATAGTCGGCGGACCTGTGGAAGAATTATCGATCCCTGAACCGACCGTTTCCCCTTCCAAAAATATTCCGCCAGAAAAATCGAAGCAGGAAGATAAAAAGGAGAAAACAGAAGAAAAAAAACTGGAGGCAAAGCCAGAAGAGAAAATTGAAAGCCAAGACTATTATGCGGGAAGCGAAGGGAGTTATTTTGAACTCGGAGAAGATCTTTTTGGTGAAAGCAGCAGTGTAAAAAAGAAAGAGAAAAACTTTTCTGCCAAAGAGGAAAAACCAAAAGAAGCCAAACCTGATATTTTACAAAAAAAACCAGAAATAAAAAAAGAGGTTAAAGAAGAGATAGAAAAGAAAAGTGTGATGGAAGAAGCCGAAGAGGTCGCATTCGATGATTCAATCTCATCAATTTTGAGGGATATTCCGCTGGAAGATGTTGAAGAACAGACAGGACACATTGATGCTGCGGCCCTTGAGAGAGAAGAGGAGAAAATCGTTTCCGCCCCGCACCCGGTCTCTCCCGAAGAGAAATCTTTTGTCCAAGCAAAGATAGTGAGTGTCGAAGGGGATTTGCAACCTCCCGAAATCGAGCTGGGTGAGACCACTTCACTTGGACGTTCTCCTTCCAATGATATTGTTTTGAAAGAGGCAAAAGTGAGCAGACAACATGCCGCGATTCAACTCAAAGAGAATAAGCATGTGGTCATCGATCTCAAAAGTTCAAATGGTGTGTTTGTGAATGGTAAAAAAGTGGAAGAGCTGGCCTTGGAAGACGGAGATGAAATTGCCATCGGCAGTTACCGGATGATTTATCGCAAAATATAATTTTTAAGTTTTCTTGCCTGACGCGGTTTTTAAAATTCAACAAAAACCCGAACAACTAAAGTACCCGGGGATGAACATTTTTCCCAACCCACTCAATAATCGATTGGGTCGAGGTTCCGGGGGTGAACAGTTCGGAAACTCCCTGTTTTTTCAACTCCTGGATATCTTCATCGGGGATGATTCCGCCGCCAAAAATACACATATCTTCAATCCCCTCCTCTTTCAGAAGACGAATAACCTCGGGAAAAATATAATTATGTGCGCCGGAAAGAATCGACAAACTGATCGCGTCGACATCTTCCTGCAAAGCAGTGCTGACAATCATTTCCGGGGTTTGATGAAGACCGGTATAAATCACCTCAAAACCGGCATCGCGAAGAGCTCGGGCTACCACTTTTGCACCACGATCATGACCGTCTAGCCCTGGTTTACCAACTAAAATTCTGATTTTTCTTTCCATATTTTTTTCCTATCTTTAGGTCACAAACTTTATAATTCCCGTGATGCGATTTTTGATAATTTTTTTAAGTTTAAGACTGAAGTGGGCAAATCAGTCGGTTTTTAAGAGAACTTAGAAATCTTCCAAGATTTATTTTAAAACGAAAATCTTGGAATAAGATTAAACTCTCTTTAAAACCGTTGATCACTTGCTGTGCAATCTTAAGGGCACCTCTAAAAACTCAAATGTATGGTTCGACTACGCTCACCATGTCCCTATAGCTTATTGATTTCCTGGGTGGGACATCCTGAGCCTGTCGAAGGATCATTGAGAATCATGAGTTTTTAGAGGTGCCCTTAAACTTAAAAAAATTATCAAAAATCGCATCACGGAAATTATCACCACTATACAATTCCAGGATCATGATATTCGCCAAAAACTTCTCGTAGCGTATTCATGATTTCTCCTACGCTTGCGTAGGTTTTTACAGAGTTCAAAATATAAGGAACCAGATTTTTATCGGTTTGCGCTGCCTGTTTTAACTCACTCAGGCTTTTTTGTACCGCCTGATTGTCTCGGGTTTTTCTCACTTCCTGAAGTTGCGCAATCTGCTCTTTCTCGATTTTTTCGTCAATTTTCAAAATCGGCAACGGGGTTTCATCCTCTAAAACAAATTCATTCAGCCCGACAATAATTTTTTCTTTTGCATCGATCTGGTTTTGATAACGATAGGAGGCTTCAGCCCGCTCTTTCATGGGATATCCGAGTTCAATCGCCTTGACCATCCCCCCCATTTGATCGATTTTTTCGATGTAAAGATTCGCCTCTTGTTCCAATTCATCGGTCAGTTTTTCTACGTAGTAGCTTCCCGCCAACGGATCAACTGTATTTGCCACTTCGCTTTCGTAGGCAATGATCTGCTGGGTTCTCAATGCGAGTCGGACCGCTTCGTCGGTTGGCAAGGCATAGGTTTCATCGAGAGAATTGGTGTGCAAGGATTGCGTTCCGCCAAGCACCGCAGCCAACGCCTGAAGGGTGACACGGACAACATTGTTGTAGGGCTGTTGGGCTGTCAGAGAAACTCCCGCTGTCTGGCAATGAAAGCGCATTTGCCAGGAAGCCTCTTTTTTTGCATGAAATCGATCGCGCATGATTTTTGCCCACATTCTTCTCGCAGCACGAAGTTTTGCAATCTCTTCGAAGAAATCGTTATGGACATCCCAAAAGAAAGAAAGTTTTGGAGCAAATCGATCGACCTCTAATCCCCGATCGATTGCTGCCTGAACGTAAGCGATTCCGTCTGCAATCGTAAAGGCAAGCTCCTGGACAGCGGTCGAACCGGATTCGCGGATATGATAGCCGGAAATGCTGATCGGATGCCATTTTGGCAACTCTTTCGCACAGAATTCAAAGGTATCGACAATCAATCTCATCGAGGGCTTCGGAGGAAAAACGTAGGAGTTTTGGGCAATATATTCTTTGAGGATATCGTTTTGGATCGTTCCACCGATTTTGGATCTTGGAATTCCTTGTTGATCGGCTACGGCAATATACATGCAGAGAAGAACGGCCGCAGGTGGATTAATGGTCATCGAGGTGGTGACTTGATCGAGCGGGATCTTATCAAGCAAGATTTCCATATCCCGAAGCGTGTCAATCGCGACACCGCAAACCCCGACCTCTCCTCTGGCCCTTGGAGAATCAGAATCGTAGCCCATGAGAGTCGGAAAATGAAAGGCAACCGAAAGTCCTGTCTGGCCATGATTTAAAAGATAATGAAATCTTTTGTTGGTATCTCGTGCCGTTCCAAAGCCTGAGAATTGGCGCATCGTCCAGAGTCGGCCACGATACATGGTAGGATAGACTCCGCGGGTATAGGGAAATTCTCCAGGCAATCCGATAGAATCTTCGGGCTTTTCATTTTCCAAATCGAGAGAAGTATAGACTCTTTTCACAGGCCGTTTGGAAAGCGAGCAAAACTCTTTTGCACGTTCGGGATGTTTTTCAATCCATTGTTCGGTTTTGGAATCCCAAATCTGATATTTTTTTTTGAATGACTCGCTCATAGGGAAGATTATTTTTCAATTTCACGAATGAGATGACGGCAAATCACCAATCGTTGAATCTCGCTGGTTCCTTCATAAATCTCTGTCACCTTTGCATCCCGAAAATAGCGTTCGACCGGATAATCTTTGAGATAACCATATCCGCCATGAATCTGAATCGCCTTGTTCGTCACCCACATCGCGGTTTCGGAAGCGAAAAGCTTCGACATCGCCGCCTCTTTTCCGAAAGGGAGATTCTGATCTTTCAACCAGGCGGCGCGATGAATCAGCAGGCGGGCGGCGTCGATTTGGGTTGCCATGTTTGCCAGATAATCCTGGATCGAACCAAATTCGTATATTTTTTTATTAAAAGCTTCCCGTTCGGTTGCGTATTTTCTTGCAGCCTCAAAGGCAGCGCGGGCGATTCCCAAGGCTTGAGTGGCAATCCCAATTCGACCACTGTCTAACGTCGACATGGCAATGACAAAGCCTTTTCCCTCTTCGCCCAACCGGTTTTTGGAAGGGACTTCGCAGTTGTCTAAAACAATTTCAGAAGTGGAAGAGGCACAAATCCCCAATTTTTTTTCAATCTTGCCGACCGAAAAGCCAGGAAAATTCTTTTCAACGATAAAGGCGGAAATCCCTTTGGAACCTTTTGATTGATCGGTCATCGCATAAACAACCATGGCATCGGCATTCGGGCCACTCGTAATAAAATTCTTTCGACCGTTGAGGATGTATTGATTTCCTTTTTTGATTGCGGTGGTTTGCTGATTGGCGGCATCCGATCCGGTCGAAGGTTCAGAAAGTGCATAAGCACCGAGTTTCACTCCAGAAGCAAATGGAATCAGATATTCTTTTTTTTGCGAATCGGTTCCAAATTTGTCAATCGATCCGCAGAAAAGAGAATTGTTGACCGACATCGTCACGGCTGTCGAGGCGCAGGCGACTGAAATTTCTTCGAGGGCCAAAACATAGGCAATCGTATCCAGCCCAGCCCCACCCCAATTGGCAGGGATCATCATCCCCATCAACCCAAGCTTTGCCATTTTGGGAAGATGTCTCGCAGGAAATTCACTTTTTCGGTCCAGCTCTTCTGCGACAGGGGCAAGCTCTTTCTGGGCGTAACTTCTCGCCATTTCTTGAATCATTTTATGTTCATCAGAAAGCTGAAAATCCATGAATCTCTTTCTTGATCAGTGGTCTAAATTTTAGTTGGAGGATGTGACAAAAAGCATCTCGGAGAAACGTTTTTCCATCAAATAGGACAAAAGGGCAAGAGTATTTTGATGAGAGAACACAGCTGTTTATTTGCAATGAATGAAAAGGGTAAAGGAAAAATCAGTGATGCTCATGACCATCATGAGTATGACCATGCTTGATTTCCTCGGCAGTCGCTTCACGGACACTCACTACTTCAACATCAAAAACAAGATCAACCCCTGCCAAGGGATGATTGGCATCTAAGGTCACATGACTTGAGGTGATTTCAGTGACGGTAAAGGGATGGGCATTCGGATCTTCGCCTGGTTGAAATTGATCTCCGACATGAATATCACCGGCCGGAAATTTGTCTCTTGGGACAGAAACAATATATTTTTCTTCCCGTAAACCGTAAGCTTCAGCGGCTGGAACCTGGATTTTTTTTTTATCTTTTACCTGAAGTTTTTCCATCTCTTTCTCTAAACCGGGAATAATTTGACCGACCCCTTCCAGATAACTGAGTGGTTCATTTCCGACGGATGAATCAAGCTGTTCACCTTGGGAATTCGTTAAAGTATAATGGAATGAAACCACTCGTTGAGTCATAATTTTTCTCCTTTTTGAAATCTATAATCGAGAAAAATCGATTTGCCTATTAAATTTATTTAAAAATTAAAAATTGTTGCATAAAGGTATGATAATAAAACCGGGCATTTTATTTTCGAACGGTTTTGGATTTTTTTTATAGCGATATGAAAACAAAATAACCGGTTCATCGAAATATAAACGGAAACAGATATCGCCTTTTAATATTTTTGGATTTTTTTTTATGAACAATCCTGACCTTTCCATCCTCTTAAAACAGCATTTCGGATTTACCTCTTTTCGACCCTTACAAGAAGAAATCATTTCTGATCTTCTAAACAAAAAAGATGTTTTTGCCCTTCTTCCGACAGGCGGTGGAAAATCGCTCTGCTTTCAGCTTCCCGCTTTGGCGATCGATGGACTGACTCTGGTCGTTTCTCCGCTGATTGCACTGATGAAAGATCAGGTCGATGCACTTCAGGCGAGCGGAATTGCGGCAACCTATTTAAATTCTTCTTTGAATGCTGATGAGTCGCGTGAAAGGTTGAGAGGATTATTCAACCACGAATATCGACTTCTTTATGTGGCTCCTGAAAGACTGATGCTTCCGGCATTTTTAGAAATGCTGCAGAAATTTAAAATCAATCTTCTCGCCATTGATGAAGCTCATTGTATCAGCGAATGGGGACATGATTTTCGGCCTGAATATCGCGAGCTTGAAAAACTTCGGGAGATCTTTCCAGAAATTCCGGTTGTCGCGTTGACCGCCACAGCAACCGAACGGGTGAGAGCGGACATCCTTCATCATTTAAAACTGAAATCTCCCCGATGTTATGTTGCCAGCTTTAATCGACCCAACCTTGCCTACCGGGTGATCCCCAAAGAAAAACCTTATGACCAAACATTGCAGTTTATTGAAGGAAGGTCGAAAGAGAGCGGAATCGTTTATTGCCAAAGTCGCAAAAGTGCCGAACGGATAGCCGAACGATTGAATCTCGATGGAATCAGGGCAAAACCTTATCACGCCGGTTTAAGCTCGGCGGAGCGGAGCCGGAATCAGGAGCTTTTTCTGCGGGATGAAGTTCAGGTGATCTGCGCCACCATTGCGTTTGGAATGGGAATCAATAAACCGAACGTCCGTTTTATCTTGCATTATGATCTTCCGAAAAATATCGAGGGATATTATCAGGAGACCGGACGGGCAGGTCGAGACAGTCTCCCCGCCGAATGCCTGCTGCTTTTCAGCCCGGGAGATGGGGTGAAACAGATCCGTTTCATCGAAGAAAAAACCGATTGGCAAGAACAGCAGATTGCCCGTGCGCAGCTTCAACAGATGATTCATTATGCGGAAGGATCCGGCTGCAGGCGACGCCAGCTGCTTCAATATTTTGGCGAAATTTTTGAAGAGGAGAACTGTAAAGGGTGCGACAATTGTCTCTCCCCTCGCCCGGTTTTTGATGGAACGGTTTCGGCGCAGAAAATTCTCTCCTGCATCTATCGAATTCGCGAGAAGAGCGGTTTCGGGGTTGGGTTGAATCATCTCATCGAAGTCTTGACCGGGGCAGATACCGAAAAAATCCGTCGTCTCAATCACACCACGCTTTCAACCTATGGAATTGGCAAAGAACAGAGTCGCTCCGAATGGGGATCAATTGCCCGAGAGCTGATTCGTTTGGGCTTTATTTCACAATCAAAAGGGCAATTCACCGTTCTTGAATTGACGCAAAAAGGGATCGACGCGTTGAAACAGCGCAGCCAGATTCTGCTGACTCGCTCGATGAGTGCGGTGAAAGAAAAACTGAAAAAAGAAGAAAGCGAATTTGATGAAAATCTCTTTGATCTGCTTCGACAACTCAGAAGACAACTGGCGGATGACCGGGATGTTCCTGCCTATATCATTTTTTCTGACAACGCTTTACGACAGATGGCGCGCGATTATCCCCAGAGCGATCGGGAGTTTTCAAAGATCAGCGGTGTCGGCGACAAAAAACTGAAAGAGTTTGGGAAGATATTTCAGAAAGAGATTGCGAATTATTTGAAAGAACATCCTCGAATCAGTTTTCAAGATACTGTCACCTCTCTTCCATCCCTCTCTTCGACGAAAAAAGGGATTAGCGACACGATTCATGCGACGCTTCTAAGATTTCGATCCGGTGATTCGGTCGAAAAAATTGCGGCCGAAAGAGCTCTGACAACCGGCACTATTTATGGGCATTTGGCGGAGGCGGTGTTACGCGGAGAAAAAATCGAGATCAAAAGAATTTTAAATGCCGAAGATCAGAGAAAAATAAAATCAGCATTTGAAAAAGTCACGCCAGCTAATTTATCTGGTGCAATTGAGTTGTTAGGAGATGCGTATGATTACGGACAGCTGAAGCTGTATCGGGCTTTTCAGATTGCGAATGAGATATCGGAGAAAATATAAAAAACCTGTAACTATTCAGGTGATCCAAAGTATTGCTGTCATTCCCGCAAGCCTTTGAGCGCCGTGCCTTGCCGGCAGGCAGGGGAATCCTGATCCAATAATTGATTAGGGGGGATCCCTGTGGGACAAAAACACTCGGGAATGACAATCCTTTGAAATGACCTGAGTCATGATAGAGGTCTTGCGCAAAAAAATTATCTTCTGCGCAAGACCCAATACTTCACTTTCCTTTAAACGCTGCTTTTCTCTTCTCCAAAAATGCATTCACCCCTTCTTTTTGATCTTCGGTCGCAAACACAAGCGGAAAGGCATTCTTCTCCATCGCAAGTCCGCTGTTCATATCGAGATCAGCTCCCTGGTTGATCGCCTGTTTTGCAAGTTGAACGGCAATCGGCCCTTTTTTCATGATTTCTCGGGCAATGCCTTCAACCTCTTTCATGAGATCAGCAGCGGATGTGATTTTGTTAACGATTCCCAAATCAAAGGCTTCTTGGGCAGACAAGGTTTTGGCAGAGAAAATCAATTCTTTCGCGCGGTTTTTTCCGATGAGGCGCGGGAGACGCTGGGTTCCACCGAATCCGGGGAAAATTCCGAGATTCACTTCAGGTAATCCTAATTTTGCGTTTTCGGAGGCATAGATAAAATCGCACGAAAGCGCCAATTCCAATCCTCCCCCCAGACAGAAACCGTTCACGGCAGCGATGATCGGTTTATGCGCGGTTTCGATTTGACGCATCACTCGGTGACCCAAATCACAAAAAGTTTTTGCTTCAAGTGCGGTCATTGTTTTCATTGCGGCGATATCAGCTCCGGCGACGAATGCTTTCTCCCCTGCCCCGGTAATCACGACCACTTTGATGTCAGGATTTTTATTGATCTCGTGGGCAAAGGTTGCCAGCTCAACAAGCACTTCTGGGTTCAAGGCGTTCAATGCTTGAGGACGATCAATTTTTACAATGGCTAAGCCCTGATTGTTTTCGATTAATATATTTTTGAATTCCATACTTTTCTCCTTATTTATAGGTAGTATTGTTCACGATAAATTTTACCAGGATTCCGGCATCCAAAATATCCTCGCAAAGTTTTTTGGGGGGCGGAAAGGGGGATTTTTTAGAAATCAGATCAACAATTAGTTGATCCAATTTCTCTTCTTCAGAAGAATGGGTGATTTTCGCCGATAAAACATTTCCGTCTGAATCGACTTTAACCTTCACTTCCACTTCCGTTTCTTGATGGCTGGAAATCACTCCGCGATGCTTATGAAAATAATCTTGAATGAATAGGCTGTATTGTTTTTTCAGATGAAGTTGGAATTTGTCTAAATAGGCATTGAGATCTTCTGAGGCGGTTCGATCACAGATTTTAGAAATTGTTTTGTTTTTTTTCTTGTGGATGTTTTCCGACTTACTTTCAATATTTTTAAAAGGAAAAATTAAAACGCCGATTAAAACAGAGAGTTGGATAAAATAAAAAAATTTCGATTTTATGGGCATTGGAACCATTTGCAATAAAAAGACTATCTATTAAAAATGAATTTAAGCGTGTGATCTCTACTAAAACTATCATCCACTTAGCAACTGTTTATCTTTGCTTCCA
>CAZSRQ010000085.1:0-10516 GCA_964609335.1 uncultured Pseudomonadota bacterium | reverse complement strand
TTGGATGCAGCGGGAAATCTCTGTCTCAAAATGAAAAGTTTTGCGGAAGATTTGCAGATGATCGATACCGATCAACTCTCTCCAAAATCTTTCAAAGAATAAAAGGAGATAGAACTGGTTCGAAAAGCGTTGGTATTGGGAACCCGCGATTACATGAAAAAATGTCGCTTCAAGAAAGCAGTGATCGGATTATCGGGTGGAATCGATTCCTCTCTTGTCGCGCTTATTGCAGCCGAGGCGTGTGGTCCCGAAAATGTCTTTGGAATTTCTCTTCCTTCCCCTTTTTCGAGTCGATCGAGTGTGGAAGATGCAAAAAATTTGGCCAAAAAATTGAAGATCAAATATCAGACAATTTCAATCGATCAGGTTTTTGATTCGTATTTAAAGACCCTAAAATGGAAGTTGAATCGTAAAAAAGTCGATGTCGCAACCCAAAATATTCAGGCCAGAATTCGAGGAAATCTCCTGATGGCGTACTCAAACCGCGAAGGATACCTTCTCTTGTCTACCGGAAATAAATCAGAACTTTCGGTTGGCTATTGTACTCTTTATGGAGAT
This sequence comes from uncultured Pseudomonadota bacterium, assembly GCA_964609335.1. Taxonomy (GTDB): domain Bacteria; phylum UBA10199; class UBA10199; order JADFYH01; family JADFYH01; genus CAZSRQ01. Next base: position 9,958 of record CAZSRQ010000085.1, on the reverse strand, counting down.
ATGGCAGGAGGACTTGCCGTTATTTCTGATTTACCCAAGACATTGGTTTATCAGTTGGCCAAGGAGATGAATCAAAAATATCAGGCGATTCCCGAGTCGATTTTCATCAAAGCACCTTCGGCAGAGTTGGCCCCAAACCAGAAAGATGAAGATGATTTACCTCCTTATGAACTGTTGGATGAAATCCTGAAAAGATATATCGAAGAAAATCAGGCGGTTGATCAAATTGCCGAAGCTGGATATTCCAAAAAATTGGTCCAGAATGTGATACGACGAGTCGATCAGAATGAATACAAAAGAGAACAATCTCCTCCCGGATTGCGGGTCACCAGCAAGGCGTTTGGATATGGGAGAAGATTTCCTTTAACCCATCGATATCAAGAGTAGCTTTCAGCCATTAGCATTCATTTTTATCTAAATTGAAAGTTTATGATTGGAAGTTTAAGTTTATGAAAAGCAATAAAGAATCAGGAAATTTATATATTGTTGCCACTCCGATTGGAAATCTTGAGGATATTACCTTTCGGGCCGTCCGCATTTTAAAAGAGGTCGATCAGATCGCCTGTGAAGATACCCGACATACCAAAAAGCTTTTGAATCATTTTGAGTTTTCAAAACCGCTTCTCAGCTATTATGCCCAAAACCAAAGTTTTCGTGCGCCACAAATCATTCAATCTCTTCAAAGAGGAGAGAGCATTGCCTTGGTAACCGATGCAGGAACTCCTGGAATCTCTGATCCGGGAGCCTATTTGGTCAGTGAGGCGGTAAGTAACGGTTTGACGGTTATTCCGATCCCTGGCCCTTCTGCAGTGGTCACTGCGCTTTCAGCTTCCGGACTTCGAACCGATCGGTTTTTCTTTCAGGGTTTTCTCCCATTAAAACAGGGAAAGAGAACCTCCATTCTGGAGACTTTAAAAGAGGTGAAATCGACGCTGATTTTCTACGAATCTGGCCGACGACTTTATAAACTTTTTGTCTCTTTGTGCGAAATCTTTGGAAAAAGCCAGGCGGTGATCGCCCGGGAAATGACAAAGGTTTACGAAGAATTTAGACGTGGAAACTGTTACGAAATTCTAGCCCAACTCCCCAAAGAAGGTCTAAAAGGGGAGTGTGTGGTTCTGATTGATAACCACGAATAGCAAGACAATATCCGCTATAACAGCCTTTATTTCTTATAGGCTTGCATATATTTCTTTAAACAATACTATATAATTTGCAATTTATCTGTCTGTAATATAAGTACTTATTATTGCTGTTTCTCCTGTTTTTTTGGTTTTTTTATAAGCCGATCTACCAAATTTCCCGTATAATCAAAGTCTGTAGAACATGTAATCCTGAAAACAGGAAAACGGACTGATTAACCCTTTAAAGGAAGGTTGTTTATGTTGAAAGAAAAAATATTCAAATTCGCTGTATTTTTCATCGCTCTGTTTTCAATGAATTCTTTGAAAGCAGCAACCAACAGTTATCTTACCAATCAAAATGGGGATTCGGTTTCCATTGTGGATGTCAAACATGATCAAAAGTTGGCCGATATTTCTCTTCCCAACCTCGCTGGCTCACCTGGGCCAACCGCTACTTTAACCAGTTTGGATGGTCGTTTTGTAATCACCGCCAACTATAATGGGGGATGGAGCGGAAGCATTACCCTGATAGATGTCATGAATTATAAGACCCGAGAGGTGAGGTTTAGCAATGATCGCAACTCTTTTATCGCAAGAGGTTCGGCTGGAATTGCGATCAGTCAGGATGGAACGAGAGTTCTTGTTTCAACCACCGGATATATCAAGGATAAGATCAGTGTAAGCTCTTTGGTGGTGTTGGACATTTCTGAATTGATAAAACCAAATTCGGATCTTGATGGAGCCAAGATTCCTTTCGGTCAAATGGATTTTGACGGAATAGGGGGGAGCGGTATCGCTTATGATTCCACCCGTCAGCTTGCCTATATTGCCCAAAATGGTTATTTGGATGGAAAAAACAACTTTATCCCAACCAATTTGGTCAGCGTGATTGATCTTTCCAAGGTGACCGATCTGACCGATCTTTCAAAAGCCCATGTCACACAATTAAAGTCCAAAAATCATTTTGTAGGCCCGATAGAATTGAAATTGAACAACAATAACTTGTACGTAGTAAATCAGGGTCCGATGCCGATAGGAGGGGGAGCGAAAACCGTTACTCTTCTGACCCATATTGATAAAATTGATGTCACCCAGAACAATATCGATCTGGATAAAAATAAACCTGCGGGAATGCAGATCGTTGATTTGCCAGTGACTCCCTGGCCAACCGGAATGACTTTTTTTAACAACAAGCTTTATCTGACCAGTTTTAATGAACCACAATTTGGGTCGGCGATTATTACGTTGATCGATAATCCTGCAACCGCTCCCCAATTTTTGGAGATCATCCATGGGATCGATCAGACGACTGATAAATATTATGACGGTCTAAAAGCCAGAAATAGAATTTATGACATTGCTGTAACCGCGGATGGCAAAAAGATTCTGGTTGCCGGTCAACCTTGGTATGTTCATAAAGAGGATCCTGAAAAACTGGGTTCGCTGTATATCATCGATCATTCTGCCACCGAAGGAAAGCTCTCAGGAACAGTCGATCTTGATGGGCAGAGAGGCAAGAAGGTTAAGAAAATCGAGACAGGGTTGGGAACCAATGGATTGGCGCTTGCGAAAGATATTCCACTCACCCTCGATTTACCGAAGGAACTCAAATTCACCACAAAAGTAAATACCACTTCTGAGGTTCAAAAAATCAGCCTAAAAAACAATGGTTCGATTGTTCTGCATCTTTTAAAAGTTGCTCCGGATCCGGATGTTTTTACGGTTGAAAAAAGCTCTACCTGCAAAGATCGACTCATTGCCGGTGAAAGCTGTTCATTCGATATTACTTTTAGCCCCAAGGCATTTAATACATTCAATGGGACTTTGACATTTACTACGAATGCCGACAACGGAGATGTGGATGGGAAACTGGTAGTTAAACTGACAGGGGTTGCTGTGGATGATTCCGGAAAACCTGGCCCTGTCGTTACCCCGACTCCCGATCCGAATAATCCAGGCACTGCTGAAGGTGGAGGAGGAAATGGTGGCTGCGGTTGTCATGTCGGAGCCGTGACCACTCTCTCTTCACTTCTCGCTCAAGGGGGACTCTTTGTTTCAATGTTCTCTCTGATATTTTGGATTCGTAGAAATAGAAAAGAATAAAAAGTTCAAAAAGAGTGTGGAAAAAGGTGCTTCGATTTTAAATTGAAGCACCTTTTTTAATTTTTGAGGCTTTAGGATTCAAAGAATTCTTTCAGTTCGGCACGATGTTTTTTGGCATCTTCAAAACCAAGCTCCAAGAGTTTGTTTAGGTATTCGGGAATGAAGGTAATGTAAGACAGGAAATCGACACCCTCGCTCGGATCTACATCCAGCAAGCGAATAAGGGTTTTCTCAAAATAGGTGAAATGTTTTTTTCCTCCGCGCTGATAACAGTGCTTGAAAATTTCCCCGATATCTTCGGAGGGACGAATTCGGAGAAGCCGGATTTTTTTCAATCCTCTCTCTGCGACATCTCCTTTAATGTTTTTTTTCTCCAGCATTTGGTTGATTTCGGTGAGAAATTGTTTTCCGTAAACCTCTTCACACCATTCAACAATCCGGTTGATTCTTTCCAATTGTTCCAAGTCGTATTGGATTTTATCCAGAAAAACAGAGTTCATCACCCTTCCCAGCACCTGTCCCAATGAGGGGATTTTCCCTTTTTCTCCATGGTAAGGGATCTTGTCTTCCGAAATGGCGCGATGATTCAAGCCGATCACAAAAATGGAGTCGGCTCCCAGTTGGATTGCGGGAGACATGGGAGTGTTCAGTCTTAATCCTCCATCGACATAAGCAGTTCCATCGACCAAAATAGGGGGGAAAATCACCGGAATTGCCGCGGAAGCAATCGCATGAATCGGCTGAATTGGAGTCAGGTGAATCATATGTTGCCCGGAATATTTGATTTTGGGGTTTTTCTCGATAAATAGTTCCATTCTTCCGGTGGCAACATTCGTGGCGACAATGGAGATCGCCTGAATCATCCCTTTTTTGATATTTCGGCTGATATTTTTCCAGGGGATCGCCTTTTCCAAAAAAGGGATGAAAGGGGCGGTATTCAAAAATCCTGGAAAATGAACTGCCCCTTTTCTTGATTTTTGAATCATTTTGAAAAGAATACTTTTGCTTCCCCGGGTGAGAAAAGAGAGAATCGCTTTTGCATTTCTTTCATAAATATTTTCTTCTTTGACACTTCTCCAGAGTCTCAAAACCTCTTCTCCCTGAAAGGCAAGATCATCGGCGGTTGCCGCCAAAAAACAGGTATTGATCGCACCGACCGATGAACCGCAAATAATATCAAACGCTCTTTCGCGGTAGGGAGAGGGGAGAGCGGTTCGGATATAATTCAAAACCCCTGCTTCATAGGCACCACGCGCGCCCCCTCCTGAAAGAACCAACGCCAATTTTGAGGGAGATTTTTGGGGCATGATGAATTATGATTATATACTCATTTGTTTGGAGAAGAGAACGATTAAAAAACAGATCATAGGGGATCCATGGCAAATCTAGGTCTTATCTTATCGGGCGGAGGGGCAAGAGCTGCCTATGAAGCTGGAGTCATTCATTATATTCGTGGTGCGTTGCCCTCCAAAATTGCGAAAAGAAATTTTGAGATTCAGTGTGGAAGTTCGGCGGGAGCGATCAATACCGCCGGAATGGTTTCGACGGCCGATGATCCTCTGCGACAAGGGGAATATTTAAAAGATCTCTGGCTCAATCTAAAACCGGAAGAGGTTTACGAAAGGGATTTTACTGCGGCATTCAAGTTTTTCTTTTCTTCTTTGGGTGGAATTATCCGCAATTTGACGACCTTTGATATTTTCAAGTTGGTCACCCGCAAAGGTCCGCATTTCAATTATCTGCTCAATAATGCCCCGTTGAAAAAATTTCTGAAAAAGAAAGTGTCGTGGGAAAAGATTGAAGCGAATATCCAGAAAAGGTTTGTTTCAGCGGTTTCTATCACGACCACCAATGCGCGAAGTGGCCGAACGGAACTTTTCATTCGTCGAAGAAAAGAGATTGAATATGATGGGGAATATCGCATTCACGAAGTTCCGATCGAGGTGGATCATATCATGGCCTCGGCCGCGATTCCGCTGGTTTTTCCAACGGTGAAAATTGACAAAGTCTACTATACCGATGGAGGTTTAAGGCTTTATACTCCGATGTCTCCGGCGATTCAACTCGGCGCGGAGCGTTTACTAATCATCGGTTTGCATCATCCGGCGACTCAAAATGAAAAAGATGATTTTGACCTGAAAGAGATGAAAACTCCTCCGTCGGTGGTTCAGTTGGCCGGAAGATTGATGAATCTGATTTTTCTTGATTCGGTAAAATATGATCTTGAGCAGCTCAAACGGATCAATCATCTGATTGAGAGAAGTGAGAAAATATACGGAAAGGATTATTTGGATCGGGTGAACTCGCTGGTCAAAAAAGGTAAAAAACCGAATGAACCGATTAGCTATGAATTGAAGAAAATCGATGTGGTTGAAGTTTTGCCTTCCGAATTTATCAGCAAGATTTTTGAAAACTGGTTTAACAAAGCGAAAAAGGGAACCTACAAACTTTCAGCCATTGAAAAACTTCTGATGAGATTGCTTGATTTTGATACGGCTGGAGCGGTTGAGCTGCTCAGTTATCTGACTTTTTCCCATGAATATATCAAAGACTTGGTCGATCTCGGTTATGAAGATGCAAAAAAAAATCGGGATCGACTGATCGATATCCTATCCTAGGGATTATTCCTACAGATCATGTCCTGAAAATACCTGGGTGCAGTAAATCCGTTTTCCATCGGTGGCGCAGCCGATTCCCAATAACGTATATTCTTTGGAGAGAAGATTCTTTCGATGGGGAGGGGAGTTGAGCCAGTCGTCCATCATCTGATCGACAATGGCGAAAGAGTCTCGAAGTCCATTCGCACTGGAAATAAAATGGAGGTTTTCACTGCAACTTTCATCATAATGAGGTTTGAATTGGCGAATACGATCTAAAACAGTCTTTCCTTCCGGGCTGTAATGTGAAAAATAATGTCTTTTGAGCATATCCTGGGAATAAAGCCGGGCGATTTTGTTTAAGAGTTCATTGAGTTCAACAGTTTTTAATTTTTGTTTATTTCTGACAAAGTTCGTTTTATCGAATAGCATGATTTCAACGGCCTGATTCAGATCCCCGGAACCGGTTTTGAAAACGAGCGGATCCTGTTTCAGCTTGAACGGGATCGGTTTTGGTTCTGAGGCAAAACAGAAATGGGCAGACAAAAAAATCAAGAGAAGGATGAAAGAAAAAAAGCTTTCTGTTTTTATCCAAGAAGGAGTTCGCATGTTCGGGAATAGTAAACAAGAAATCGAAAAATTGAACCAAAAAATTGATCAACTGACCAAGAATCTGGAAGAAACGAAAAAAAACCATGAAAAACAGCTGCAGATCTTGCAAAGACAACTGGCGGCGGTGGTTTCAGGTTTTCCGTTAAATCCATCTTCCATTCTTTCAGGACTTCCCTATTCGGAAATTCCGAAAGAAGAGGTGGTTTCGTTTATTCAATCGACTCCAAATCTGCTGATTCTCGATGTTCGGGGCGATGAGGGATGGAACAACGGACATATCCCGAACGCCAAGCATATCCCGGCACAAGCGGTTTATCAGCGTTTGATGGAGCTCTCCAACAAGTCCCGACCGATCCTGACTGTCTGTGCCAATGGAAATACCGGGGTCAGCATTGCGCAGATGTTGGCTGAAGAGGGGTTTCGATATGTTTTTAACGCCCTGGGAGGGATGGCGGGCTATCAGGGGGAGTTGGTAAAACCGCAAATCGATGCCTCGATTGAAGCGCAGGTTCGGGGAGACAATCGGGAGTTGATCCGTCAAGTGATAGAAATTATCGATCGGGATGTTCGCCCCGGTTTAAAGCGGGATGGGGGAGATTTGAAAATCCTTGCAGTGGAAGAGGGGATTGTAAAAGTCAAAATGATCGGTGCCTGTCTCGGTTGTGGGGCGCAGAAAAGAACGGTGGAAGAGGGGATCAAAACCCATCTGATGAAGTTGATTCCCGAGATTGCCGGGGTTGAAGACCATAGTTGAGTTCCAAGGCTATAACAACGCAGTGCATTAGCAACAATGATAATTTGTAGCCGATACTTGAATATATGATCTCCAACACACTTCTTACCTTGTTCATTACTCCCGTTCACATAGAAATCGACAGATTAGTTAATCAACAGCTTCCAGATGATCTTAGACTAGGGCCAGATGCCCTTCAGTTTATAGGATCAGTACAGGCTGACGTAGATCTATTAACAGTTTGGAATCCAAGTAAAGGAGGGGTTTTTAGAAACCCTCGGCATGTACATGCAGTCCGTCACATCGGAGGAGATGACCCTAAAGTATGCGAGGAAGTTGCCGCAAAGAAAAATTTATCAAAGCCTAATTCTGATCAAGGATGCAAAGTAGATTTTCAAGACTTGATCGATCTTAGCGAAGAAGTGGCTGTGGATGATCTATCCACTCTCATTCGAGAGACTCAAGGGAATCTTAATTCTCAGCAAGTAGGATCTGTTTTATATGTCTTGGGAACTTTTTTTCATTATTATCAAGATTTAAAACACCTTGATCCGCCGCTGATTAGCTGGCGCGACCATATTGTTCAACCCATTGGTAAAGACAAAAAAGGAGGAAGGCAGCATTTAGTAACAGATGCCTTTCCCACAGAGAAAATAAAGTCCGATGCGACTGAAAGAACGGTACGATTTTCTCAACAGTTTTGGAAAAGAGTCAAAGAAAAGGTGAACGATGAAGAATATTTTAAAAACGCCTTCTTACACATCAGAAATTTTAAAATAGAACCCAGAAAAAAAGTGATCGATTACGAACCTTCTAACTATTCAAAGATTTTTCCGTCTTATGAAGGAAAACTTCCCTCTCGTTGGGACTCTTTCGTAAACGTATATTCTGGAGTCAATTTCACTTCTGGAAATTTTCAACTTGGACTTTCACTTGGAAAGTCTTGGCGTTTCTTTGAAAGAAATCGATTTCAGGGATGGATAGGAGGTTCGGCAAATGTTTTTTACGAATCTAGAAACAATGTAAGTTTTATAGGTAAAATAGAGCTCGGCCTTGTTCCCATGACTGCTGTAATGCTTACCGTAGGATCTTATGGAAAGGCCTCTCGGTCATTTCTGCCAGACAGAACAAATACAACCATAGAAGCTGGATTTGTCGCTCGTTTAGAAAGCCCCGTGCTTACTGCACTACTCTGCGAAAATTGCGCTAGTTTTGGGGTTGAAACGCAAGTTCCTTTCTATTCCTCCAGTGGTCTTTCTACACCCGCAGTACTTGGAGTCGCCTACGTTGCCTTACCATAAAATATTTTTTCTAACCCAGGTCCTGTTGACAATTATTTGAGGAGGATGAGTATAGATGTTTAAGAGTCTTCTTGTTAGAGTTGTTAACGATTGTCAAAGATTGTCAAAAGAGAGAAGCTAGAAAACCAAAATAGTTCGATGAGATGAATTATAATCAACCAAGAGAGTTTTTATGTCTGAAGAAAAAGAAAATTTTATCTTTGAAGAAAATTCAGGTGCGCAAACAGCGACCGAAAAAAGAGTCGAGGTTAAAAAACCATCTCTTTATAAAGTCTTTTTGATCAATGATGATTTTACTCCGATGGAATTTGTCATTTTTTTGCTTGAGACAGTCTTTCACAAGTCTCACGAAGAGGCGACTCGCTTGATGTTGGATGTTCATACAAAAGGTCAAGGATTATGCGGGGTTTATCCGTACGACATCGCCCGAACGAAAGTTTTTCAGGTAAAAGAGCTAGCAAGAAAGGAAGAACATCCGCTAGAATGTATCTTAGAGGAAGAATAGGAGAATACAGGAGATAGAAGACAGAATAAAAAGTACCTTCTTCTGACTTCTGAATTCTGTCTTCTGAATTCTGATGTTAATTACCGAAGAACTTGAAAAAACATTAAAACGTGCGTTTGACGAAGCGAAAGTGCGAAGGCATGAGTTTGTTTCATTAGAACATCTTCTTTATGCCCTCACTTTTGATGCCATTGCCTCGAATGTTCTGACACATTGTGGAGCTGATCTCCAAAGACTGCGAGATGAAATCGAGGATTTTCTGATTCGTCATATGCCGACTTTACCGGAAGAGCTCAAAATCAATCCCCAATATACTTTAGGGGTTCAATTTGTTCTTCAAATTGCCGCAACCCATGTACAATCCGCCGGAAAAGAGCAGATGGACGGAGGATCTGTTCTGGCAGCGTTGTTTCGAGAAAAAGAATCTCACGCCGTTTATTTTCTGGCGAAACAGAATATTCAGCGTTTTGATATTATCCGTTATCTTTCCCATCAAATTTCCAAAATAGATTCCGAAGAAAGTTTTTCTGATTTTGATGCAGAACAGGAGCGATCGTCAGGGAAGATGAGAGATCCTTTAGCGAAGTTTTGCATCAACCTGAATGAGAGAGCTTTAAAAGGAAAAATTGATCCGCTTGTTGGCCGCGAAAAAGAGCTGGAGAGAACAGTTCATATTCTGGCGAGACGTCGAAAAAATAATCCGATTTTTGTCGGGGATGCCGGAGTTGGAAAAACCGCGATTGTAGAAGGGTTGGCACTTCAAATCACCCAAAAACAGGTTCCACCTCATTTGGAAAACAGTGTGATTTACTCGCTTGATATGGCGTCGCTTCTTGCCGGAACCAAATTCAGGGGAGAGTTTGAAGAGCGCTTGAAAGCGGTGGTCAAAGATCTCAGTACCAAGCCGAATGCGATTCTCTTCATCGACGAGATTCATACCATTATCGGAGCCGGGGCTGTTTCAGGAGGATCGCTCGATGCCT
>CAZSRQ010000084.1:0-10604 GCA_964609335.1 uncultured Pseudomonadota bacterium | reverse complement strand
ATTGGCGGTAAGCTCCTTCGCCTCGGCCGGCAGTTTTTTGGACAGATCATTATAAAACGGGGTGGCAATCAACTTTTTCCAGTTTACCGAAACCAGAAGATTGTTGTTGGTCGGAATAAAGTTCAGTGGATCGGAAGCCCCTTTTGAACCTCCCCCTTTTTGGCAACCTTTGCCGCAAGAGGTCAGCAGAAAAATTGAAAATAAGACTAAGATGAATCTCGATATCGGTTTTTGGTTTTTCACTAAAGTTCTCCTTTTTAAAGATTTTCCTTCTGCAACTTCTAATCGTTTAGGTAAAGCGAAATTTTTATCCACTCCCGGGATCCGATGAACCGATGAAACCGTTTTGCCTGATTCAAAGCCTTGAAAATAGCGTCTAATCTTGGTTTGAACTCTGCTCCCCTGTTTTTTCCTTGAGCCACTCCTTTAGAAAAGCCTTCAAGGTATTCGAGGCCTGAATCACTTTCCACAAAAAAGAGGGGAGTTTCAAAATCATCGTTGGATGTTGAATCAGGGCCGAAAGAGTGCTGAGAGGTTTGAATTTTCCAGATTCTTCAACAAATTTTTCAGTTTCAGGCAAATCATCCCCTGCGGCATCGAGAATAAAACGGACTTCCATCATCGGAATTGTGGCTTTCATCGCCGTTGAAGCAATTGGAAAAGCCTCCATTTCCAAACCGATCACCCCTTTTTCGATTCCAAGATTTATTTTTTCTTCGCTGGAGTGGACTATTTTTTCCACAGTGAGAAGAGGTCCAACTCCATTTTTTTGCGAGAGCCTGGAAACTATTTTGACCGATTCTTCTCTTAAAGAGAGATCGGTTGAAATCCAATTTCCTTTTTCGTTATCGATATGACCAATTTCCGTTGCTATTAAAGCGGTAGTCGAGGGCATATTTTGATCCGTTCCGCCGGCAAGCCCAAAGATCCAGGCTTCCCGAATAGAATAATGAGCGAACGCATACTGAGCCGCTTCTGAAGCAGCTTTTGGTCCAATGCCTGTTTTAACGATTAAAAAGTTTAAATTTGGATTGGAGGAGAAAAATCCGAATAAAAAAGTGGAGGATTTTAAATAAATTTTGGAAATAATTTTTAATTTTCTGATAAGAGCTTTTGCTTCGATTTCAGTGGCGAAAAAACAGGCGATGCATCGGTTCATAAAAACAGTTTGGGGTTTGGGGTTAGGGGTTAGGGGTTATTAGAGTAAGAAACGTCAAAAAGAAAGAAAATAAAGAGATTCAACATGAATGAAAAAAAATCGAATCAGCTTTTTAAACAGGCCGAAAAACTGCTTTCCGGAGGGGTGAATAGCCCAGTTCGCGCCTTTAAGTCAGTCGGAGGAACTCCCCGATTTATCCAGAAGGCAAAGGGGGCTTATCTCCACGATGTCGATGGAAATCGATATATCGATTACGTCGGCTCTTGGGGACCGATGATTGTCGGGCACGCGCATCCGAAGGTGACCCAAGCGATCCGAAAGGTTGCGCTCAATGGAACCAGTTTTGGAGCTCCCAATCCTCATGAAGTGGAATTGGCGGGGATGATTCAGAAAATATTTCCCTCCATCGAGAAAATTCGGATGACCAACTCTGGAACTGAAGCGGTCATGGGGGCGATTCGCGTCGCGCGCGCATTCACAAAGCGGGATAAAATCATCAAATTTGAAGGATGTTATCATGGCCATGCCGATTATCTCCTCGTGAAGGCTGGGAGCGGAGCACTGACCTTTGGAGTTCCAACGAGTGCCGGGGTTCCAGATGATTTTGCGAAGCATACGTTGACGGGAAAATTTAATGATCTTGAAAGTGTCGAAAAATTGTTCAAAGCAAACGAAGTCGCCGCATTAATTATCGAACCGGTCGTTGGGAATAGTGGATGCATTCTCCCTCAACCAGGATTTTTGGATCGGCTCAAAAAATTTTGCCATCAATATGGCGCACTTTTGATTTTTGATGAAGTCATGACCGGCTTTCGGGTGGCGCTCGGTGGGGCTCAAGAGAAATTCAAAATAAAACCGGATCTCACCGTTCTTGGGAAGGTGATTGGCGGCGGTTTACCGGTCGGTGCATTTGGCGGACGAGCTGAGATTATGAATCTTCTTGCTCCATTAGGCCCGGTCTATCAGGCAGGAACGCTCTCCGGAAATCCTTTGGCGATGGTTGCTGGAATTGAAACGCTTAAATTAATTTCTAAAAAGGGATTTTTTAAACAGCTTGAGAAAGCCACTCAAAAATTAGCAGAGGGATTACAAAAAGCGGCAGATGAAGCTGGAATTGCGGTTCAAATTCCACAGATCGGTGGAATGCTTTCGCTTTTCTTTTCCGAGTATCCAATTGTTGATCTCGATTCAGCGATGAAATCGGAGAGCGAAAAATTCAAAAAGTTTTTTCATGGGATGTTGGAGCGGGGAATTTATCTTCCACCTTCTCCGTTTGAGGCGTGGTTTGTTTCAGCGGCTCATGGGGAAAAAGAAATAAATAAAACATTGAAAGCGGCCGGTGAAACTTTCAAGGAAATGAGCATTTGATGACAGTTTCCCCCTTTAAAAAAGGGGGATTTAGTGCTAGAGGTTGAGTGTTTTTTAATACTTGGTTGCATTAAATCCCTCCTAACCTCGCGCCGGTGGCATAGCCTTTGGCGACGCCAGCCCTTTTTCAAAGGGAGGAACCCTAGAGATCTTCATCCAATTTAAAATAATTTTTGAAAGCTCCTCGGGTCTTTCCAAATGCATCATATGCCCAGCCTCTTTCAAAATCAGACGCTTAGAGCTTTTAGGAAAAAAATTCAATCGAGTTTCCAATTCTTTACGAGGATTTTCACCGAGAAAATTTTCATTTAAAACTTCACTCTTTTCTCCCATCACAAGTAAACATTTCGCCTGAATCTTTTTCCAGAATGGAATGACATTTTCTAATCGATAAATATAAGGATTAGGCCATTTGTGTCTTGGATCAGCGGAGAAAGAAAATCCATTTTTTGTTTTTTTACATAAATATTTTACGATGAGAGAGATTCGTTCTTCTGGAAGACGAGGATTTGTCTGCTTTAGACGTTGAGCAAGTTCCTTTAAATTCTTATAAACCTTAAAACCACTCACGCTACTTTCGATCCATTCACGAACCTTCTCAGTCGCTTTTTCAATCGGTGTATCTCTAATTCCAAATCCTTCGAGATTGACAAAATGACTGATCTGTTCTGGAAAAGCCCCAGCATAGAGAGAAAGAAGGTTGCCCCCCATCGAATGTCCGATCGATTTTATCTTCTCGCCCGGGGCCAGTTTTTGAAAGATTTGATATGCATCGGATAAATATTCATAAAAGAAATAGCCGATCTTGTTTTTCGAATATTCGGTTTGGCCAAATCCTCTCAAATCGGGAGCGATGCAATGAAATTTTTTCTGCAGATGTTCGCAAAGAAATTGAAAACTGGCACCACTATCCATCCAGCCATGGAACAGAAAGAGTTTGGGAAGAGACGGCTTTCCCCAGCTGTAGAATTGGAATTTCAGCGAGTTGATTTTTAATTGGAACGATTTCATTATTTTTGGCCTAAAGATTTATTTTTTCTTAGAATTTGGGGCAGATACCATCCGCTCCTACAGTTTTATGCGATCGGCTCCGCGAGGCCGAGAAAGAACCCCTTTTACTTTTTTCTGATCGAGAGGATCTTTCCCCTCTAAATAAAGCTCGAGATATTCGAATCGATCACTCCCCCAAAAAAGCTCCTCTCCTATTTTCATGGTTGGAACTCCAAATACCCCTTGAGCAATCGCCTTTTCGGTTTCTAAGCGCAACGTTTCTTTTGCCAAAGAACTTTTTGCTTTTTCAATCAGTGTCTGACCTTCCAAACCATTCCTTTCTAAAGCAGTTGAAATTTCTTTCTCTGAGCCTAAATCAATCTCTTGACTCCAACCTGCTTTCCAAAGCGTGTCGATGACCTGCTCCTGTTTTTCTTGTGCCACTTCCAGCAGAGATAATCGCAAAGTCAAAAGAGGGTTAAAGGGATGAAACTTTGGGACTCCAAACGGAATAGAATGAATAACGGCATATCGATAACTATCTTTAAACACCCATTCTCGTTTCGGAGGGATTTCCGCCGGCCCTCGATGCCCCCAATGATTCAGCAATCCAGCGAAAAGGACCGGGTGGAGAACCAAAGGAAGTTGCCGTTTTTGTGCAAGCTCTCTGACTTTGAACCAAGCGAAGTAGGCATAAGGAGAAAGATAATCGAAATAGAAATGGATTGTTGGTTTTTGCATTTTTAACTCCTTGGGTTAAACGGCTCTTGACATTAGGTACCTAACTAACTTATTAGGTTCCTAATAGATGAGTGGGTGAAAATCAAGAGGTAATCGTCTTATGAGCTTTAATCCTTCGAAAGATTATATTTGAGATGAAGAAAAAAACCTTTGATCAAAACTGGAATCCCCATCTCTCCTTTGGAAGTTTAATCATGGCGGTTGCCTCCGAAATTTCCAAACAGGGAAAAAGAGAGATGAGAAAAAATCGGTTAGGGCATCTTTCTTATGGTCGAGTCGGGGTTCTTGCCTTGCTTCTTCAATCTCCACTTACTCAAGCGGAACTTGCGCAGAAGCTTGGTCAAAAACCGCCTAGTATGATGGAAATGCTTGAAGGATTGGAGCAGGAAGGGTTGATTCAATATACTCCTGATCTACAAGATAAGAGAAAATTTGATTGGAGCCTCACCAAAAAAGGGGAAAAAGATGCCCTGGAGGCAAAAAATCTGCTTCGGAAGGTTGGTAAAGAGTTAGACCAGTTCTTTAAAGAGAATAAAATTAGCGAAAAGGAGATCGAACGATTTAAAGAGATTTTGCTTCTTTTACTCCGAAAGAATTTTAAGAGAGATTTTTAGTCAATGCGTCCCGATGTGCGCCTCCCCACTATCCCCTTTTGACCCGATGATTGACGATTGACAGCCCTAATTTCTCTATGTTACCCACCAAACGCTTCGTTTTTAGGACTATTCCGAAAGGATATATTTTTGATTTTTTAAAATCCTGCTTTTTAAGCCAAGGCTTTCGTTAGGGGTAAAATCGGCGGTTTAAAAAATCAAAAATTTATCCTTCCGGAATAGAATGTTCTGCTGTAAGGCTTTCTAAAGGATGAAGCCAAATCAAAAAATTTCAGATCGGGATTCGTTTTTAATCGCCTTTGGAACCTATGGAGCGGTCGGTTTTCAGCTCGTTGCTTCGATCCTCATCGGGGTTTTTTTAGGGCAGTGGTTAGATAAAAGGTGGCATACAGCCCCCTGGTTGATGATGACCGGGCTGTTTTTAGGGGTTTCAGCCGGGTTTTATAATCTTTTTAGAATTGTGAATTGGAAAAATAAAAAGTAGGGGCGAATCTTGTATTCGCCCTAAAAATATTGGCAATAGTAGAAATGTTGATCAGTGCCACATAACAGGGTGAATACAAGATTCGCCCCTACAGAAAATAATATGCAAGACTGGAAAAAAATCGAAAAACGAAATTTATTCATTCTTTTTCTTTTTGTCGTTGGCTCGATTTATTTTTTATCTGCAAGAATTACGATCAGTGTTTTTCTCGGCGGAGCGATTGCGATCCTCAATTTTAGATTGTTGGCGGTGAAATTAAGTTCTCTCGTTGAAGAAAAAGAGAAGGTTGAAAAATCCTCCTTGATTATTTTTGCTTTATTAAAATATCCGCTTTTATTTTTGGTGATAGGATTTTTGATTTTAAAAACACCGATTCATCTCATCGGTTTTATGTTTGGTTTTACAAGTTTGATTTTTGCCATTTTAAGCGAAGGGGTTTTTCCTTCGAAAAAAGTAACTACTCAGCTTCCATAGATAGCTGTCATTCCCGCAGGCTTTTGAGCGGGAATCTCCTGACTCAATGATTGAGTAGGGGGATCCCCGAACCTGAAGGGATCCCTGTGGGATAAAAACGTTCGGGGATGACAATGATGTGAGAGAGCTGGGTAGTCGCACTGGATTTTATATGCATGGATTTAACTGGTTCGCATTTCTTTCCCATCAGGTGAATGAAAAGAATATCTATCTGATCAGTGCAGTTTTAGTGGCACTGATATTGATCTTGGCAGCTCTTTTTGTTCGAAGAGAACTTTCCAGGGTTGAAAAATCGCTCGTTCCAGCCAGCAAACTTACTCTGACGAACGTTTTTGAAGTAGTCGTCGAAAATATCCTCGAATTAATGGATGGAGTCATTGGTCATAATGCCAAAAAACATTTTCCGCTGATCGGAACAATTTTTATCTATATTTTTGCATCAAATCTTTTAGGGTTGATTCCAGGATTTTTACCTCCAACCGCCAATATTAATGCCAATATCGCTTGCGCTCTCTGCGTCTTTATTTACTTCAATGTGATGGGAATCAAGGAAAACGGCATCGGTTATATGAAACATCTGATGGGACCGGTTTGGTGGATGGCTCCGCTTATTTTTGTCATTGAATTATTTGGTCTTGCGCTTCGCCCGGTCACACTCTCTCTTCGTCTTTTTGCGAATATCAATGCTGACCATTTAGTTTTAGGAATTTTTTCGAATTTAGTTCCCATTGTTATTCCGGTTGTCTTTATGATCCTTGGAGTCTTCATCGCCTTCATTCAGGCGTTTGTGTTTACGTTGCTTTCGACGATTTATATCTCGCTGGCAACCGCCCATGAAGAGCATCACTAAGTTGCGCAGCCTGTTTAATGCACTTTTCTCGAAAGATTTTCAGGTGTCGTTTGGAAACTGGAGTTAAACTAGGAGTCGTCCAATGAAAAAAATAGTCACATTCTTGGGTGGAATTTCCACCTTCTTCTTCACTGTTCTTGCCTTTGCCCAAGAGCATGCCGCAGGTTCAGGTAGTAGCAGTGGTTCAGCCGCAGCGATCGCCGCCGGAATCGCCATTGGAATGGCAGCCCTCGGTGGAACTTTGGGCCAGAGTAAAGCCGCAGCCGCTGCTCTTGAAGGAATTGCCCGAAATCCAGGAGCCGCGAATAAAGTTCAAACCCCGATGATTCTTGCCTTGGCGTTGATGGAATCTCTCGTCATTCTCGCCTGGGTTATTGCATTCATGTTGTTGGGGAAGATTTAGTCGTTGTAGGGGCGACCCGCTGGGTCGCCCTTTTTTATTTCAGCAAGTAAAAAAGCAGTAAAAGAATCGCAAATCCCGCCGTTAAGTAAGCAATCAACGTATAAAGTTTTGAATTTGCCCCAAAAAACTCCAACTTCGGTTTTTCCTGAAGCTTGAACGGATCTGCAAAAACTCCGGTATTTTCACCCGGCTCTTTTCGCTTTGATTGTGAAAAAATATGATGTTCGAGTCGCGCCTGACTGAATGGATCGACATGAGCCGAGGCGTTGAATTTTACATTTTTCAGAATTTCTGAGGCGTAACCTGGATCGGCGATTCCGATCAGATGAACCAGTTTGATGAAATCCAACTGATTTCCCATGAAATCTTGAAGCATCTCTTTTGAAATTCCCTGACCCGGTTTTAAACCTCTCAAGGTATCTAAAAGTTCGTCATCTGAAATCGAGATCTGGGCAAACTTTTCTTCGCGCTGTTTCCCTTCGAGCCTATATTTGATATCGGATACAAGCGTATCTCCCCCCTCTTTTTTAAAAAGCCCTCGAAAGACAAAACTCATGATTTCATCAAAACCTTTACTTGAACCTTCTTCCGCATTTCCAACCTTCATCATCCGACCGAAAAAAGCGTTCCAATCTTTTTTGGAGATAAATTCTGGATCGGCTCCTTCGCGAAGATGATCGCCAATCTCTCTCCCCTCTTCCAATGCAGCCCGAAGTAGATGAGCAAACGATGAGTCATCTCCCAAAAGTGCTTTCAGTTCTCCTCTTGCCGTGAGCGAGGCATCTTTTGCACTCTTTTCGTTCGTTGCTTTCCCTTTTTCTCCCAGAACTTCTCTTTCTCCATGAAGCTTGGCCTGCAAACCGCGTTGTTTCAACGCTTGCGAGATCGATCTTTTTGCATCGGCCGAAAGCGGTTTTCCCTGATGCTCAGCGCCTGCCTCAAACAAGGTTCCATCCTCCAACAACCTAAAAAGACGGAGTTTGTCCCCATCCTTCACCAGCAACAAATTATTGCTATGAAAAGCGGCGGCACTTTGTCCTATCTGATTCGCCAAGCCGGCGTGGGTTTCAAGATGCTGAGTCGTGAGCTGCTTGACCAAATTGTTCAAAGAGTTTGTGTTGTTAAGGGGATTGGAAAGCCCTTGTCCTCCAAGCCCCGCAAATGGTCGATCATGCATGAATGCCTGCCCGCTGAGGCGCCTATTCCCAAGGTTTGAACGCTGATTCCATTGCTCATGATTCATCGCACCACTTTCACCAATAAATCCACGCATGTTTCCCAGTTTCGTTCCAGCCTGATCTTGGGAAGAAGCGTTTTTGGTCAGATGAGGCAAATTTTCTTTGGCGAGATAAGCTTTTTCACCGAGAGTTCCACTATTATTTCCTGCGAGATTACGAATATTTTGAAGCATCGTGCCACGAGTGGAGCTTTCCATTCGTGCGCGCGTGTTGGGATTGTAATGATCTTGTCCTTCTGTTTTTTCGTGGGTTTGACCGGCTGCCTCTTTCTCAAGTGCTTCTCCCCGCTTTTCCTGGTCGATTCTGGATTTTCTTTCTTCCCGAGTTTCGCCGTGGCGATTAATCAGGGCACTTTTAAGCTGTTGGGTCTGGGTATTGTTTTGGGTTTTTTGTTGTCCCTGTCTGGTTTTATTGGCAGCATCTTTATCTTTGTTGGCCTGCTGCTCTTGGTCAGCCTTTTCTTTGACTGACTTTTCATCTTCGGTTGGAATGAAAATCTTGATCGGACCGATGCGTGGCCCTTCCTGAAAATAGCGTGGATGGTGCTTTAGATGACGGAATCCTCTTTCTTTTTCTGGCCAGATTTTATAATCGATGGACACTGAAAAAACTCCTCTTTCTAATATGGTTCTCGGCAAAATGGGCTGGTAGAGTTGTCAGAAGAAATTCAGATTTCTAATATCCTGAATGACCGGTCAATTGTAACTTATTTATACTGACGGGTCTGCTATTTAGATTACATTTTGTTTAAAAAGAAGATTCCCTCTAATACAACCGGGATTATCATGTATTCTAAACGAATGACCGGTTAGTAACTTACTGAATAGAATGAATTTTTTAGAAAACATCGCTTCTTCTTTCGATCAGAAATCGAGAGAAATTGAATTTTCAGGTTTGCAAAATTCCTCCACTGCCTACCTGATTGCGCAACTATTTCCAATTCGGAAACGCCCGTTTTTGGTAGTTCTCCCGACGACTCATGAGGCGGAAATCTTTTTTTCCGATTTGCAATTTTTCACCGGAAAATCCGACTCGCTTCTTTTTTTCCCGAATCTCGATGTTCTCCCCTATTTTCAACTTTCTCCGCATCCGGATATCCTGGCAGCAAGACTCGGGGTTCTTTACCAGGTTCTCTCTTCCAGAACTCCGCTGATCGTTGTCACTTCTTATTCAGCGGTTCAAAGAATTCTTCCCCCAAAATCGGTGTTCAATGATTATGCCGATTATCTGGTCGCAAAAGAGGAGGTCGATCGGGAAAACCTTCTCCGCAAACTGGTGGAGGCTGGTTATCTTTCTTCCCCACTCGTCGAAGATCGTGGAACCTATTCGGTGCGTGGCGGAATTCTCGATGTTTTTCCTCCGCATTCAACTCATCCTTACCGAATCGAATTTTTTGGGGATCAGATCGACTCGATTCGTCTTTTTGAACCGTCAACGCAAAAAAGTTTGCATGAAACGAATGATTTGATTTTGCTCCCCTCCAAAGAGGTGGTTTTAAATGAAACGACGATTGCACGCGCGCTTCCCAAAATTCGCGACCGGTTTGATGAATTGGGAATCCCAAAATCAGAAAGAGAAATTGTTTTGAATGCGTTGAAACATTCGCTTCCTTTTGCCGGGCTTGAAACGTTTCTTCCTCTTTTTTATGAATCAACTTCGACGCTATTTGATTATTTCAATGCTGAAACGATTCTTTGGCAGATCGATTCGGAAAATGCTTTTGAACATGCCAAAAAACTTACCGATGAATTAAAAGAATCGCACGAAAAATCGACCAGCCCTGAGAGAATGATTCGTCCGGATGAAATTCTGGTTTCAAAAGAGAATCTTCAAACGAAAAGTGACAGATTTCAGTGCGTTGAAATCAATCCTTTTACCATTTCCGAGAAATCCATTTCGTTAAAAACAGAAACGAATGAACTTTTAACGACGAAAATTCTTCCGCCATCCGCCGGAATTAAAATGCTTGAGCCGCTGATTGAGTTTTTGAAAGAGCAGATCAAATCCGGATTGAAAATTCTTCTGGTCGCCAGCACCGAAACCCAGAAAATCCGTCTGGTTGATCTTTTCAGCCGGCATGAACTTTTTTTGAAAGAACTCCCCTCTTCTGTTTCACAATTTCTGGGAGATTTTTCGAATCCGCTCGGCGAGATTTTTATTACCGTCGGCGAGCTTTCGCACGGATTTCGAATTTTAGAAGACCGGCTTCTTTTTATTTTGGATGAGGAGATTTTTGGTAAAAAAGTCCGGGCGATTCGAAAAGCAAAAAATCCATCCGAGGTT